>NZ_JANBOB010000009.1:0-1228 GCF_035615195.1 Acinetobacter sp. IK31
CGTGACAGCAGCTGATATTACCAACGGCTTTATCACCGCAGCGATTGCTGTGACAGGCGAAGGCCCAGTCGCGATCCATGCAGAAGCAGTTGATCCACAAGGTAACGTGGATGTTGCAGATGCAGACGTGACAGTCACTGTAGATACCTTACCGGCAGACCTGATCGGTGCGATCACGATCCCTGAAGACTTAAATGGCGACGGTATCCTGAATGCAGACGAACTCGGCACAGACGGCAGCTTCAATGCACAAGTGGCATTGGGAGCAGATGCAATCGACGGCACAGTCGTGAATGTTAACGGTACCAACTACACCGTGACAGCAGCTGATATTACCAACGGCTTCATCACCGCAGCGATTGCTGTGACAGGCGAAGGCCCAGTCGCGATCCATGCAGAAGCAGTTGATCCACAAGGTAACGTCGATGTTGCAGATGCAGACGTCACAGTCACTGTAGATACCTTACCTGCAGACCTGATCGGCGCGATCACGATCCCTGAAGACTTAAATGGCGACGGCATCCTGAATGCAGACGAACTCGGCACAGATGGTAGCTTCAATGCACAAGTGGCGTTGGGTGCAGATGCAATCGATGGCACAGTCGTGAATGTCAATGGTGTGAACTACACCGTGACAGCAGCTGATATTACCAACGGCTTCATCACCGCAGCGATTGCTGTGACAGGCGAAGGCCCTGTGGCAATCCATGCAGAAGCAGTAGATGCACAAGGTAACGTGGATGTTGCAGATGCAGACGTGACAGTAACGGTTGATACCTTACCGGCAGACCTGATCGGTGCGATCACGATCCCTGAAGACTTAAATGGCGACGGTATCCTGAATGCAGACGAGCTCGGCACAGATGGCAGCTTCAATGCACAAGTGGCATTGGGAGCAGATGCAATCGATGGCACAGTAGTGAATGTTAACGGTACCAACTACACCGTGACTGCAGCTGACCTGACTAACGGCTTCATCACCGCAGCGATTGCTGTGACAGGCGAAGGCCCAGTCGCGATCCATGCCGAGGCAGTAGATCCACAAGGTAACGTGGATGTTGCAGATGCAGACGTCACAGTCACTGTAGATACCTTACCGGCAGACCTGATCGGTGCGATCACGATCCCTGAAGACTTAAATGGCGACGGTATCCTGAATGCAGACGAGCTCGGTACAGATGGCAGCTTCAATGCACAAGTGGCATTGGGAGCAGATGCAATCGATGGC
>NZ_JANBOB010000010.1:0-38304 GCF_035615195.1 Acinetobacter sp. IK31
CGTTGCATGAGTTCATCCAGACTTTGTTTAGCAACTTTCGCCTGCTGTAAACGTCCTAAAACACCCGTAATTTGTGCAATCGGCCCTAACATTCGTGAAGATAAAATTGAACAGGCCACTAAAGCACCCGTAGTCATTTCACCCTCCATTACCGCAAAACATCCAACCAGAACCACAATCGCATAGGTCAGACCCTGAAGCATTTGAGTCCATGACATTAAGGTACCGACAATTTTACGCTGTCTCATCCCAATATCGGCTGAAACTTCGTTCATGTGGTTCCACTGATTCTGGAAACGCGATTCGGCACGCAATAGCTTGATATCTTCAATACCCTGCACCGCTTCAACCAGAATTGCGTTACGGATTGAAGATTCTCTCATACCTTCCTGTGCAAGTTGCGCTAGCTTTTTCTGCACCAGAATACCCGGCAAAATCATAAGCGGAACAACCAGCAACATCACCCAGAACAGCTTGCCGCCAATGATGGCAAAGATGATCAGGAACAGGAAAAAGAATGGGAAATCTGCAATTGCACTAATGGTGGTTGAAGTCACCAGTTCACGAACACCTTCGAGTTCACGAATCTGGGAAATAAAACTACCGGTAGACTTTGAACGGTCTTTATTCTTGATTCTTAAGGCATGACCAAATACACGGTCAGAAACCCGTAAGTCAGCACGTTTACCAATAATGTCGGATAAATACACCCTTGATATACGTAAGGTAAACTCAAAAATAGCAGCAATGAGTACACCGCCCGCTAGAACCCATAAGGTTGGAATGGACTGTGATGGAACAACGCGGTCATAGACTTGCATTGAGAAAATAATGGTTGCCAATGCCAAAATATTGGCAATGAGTGAGGCAAACATAATATCAACGTAACGCTTCCAGTCTCTTAGAACAATTGACCAGAACCAGCTTGCTTCATACGGTTTGATATATTCATCAATACGTGCATCGGGAATAGAGGTTTCAGGACGCAGAATATAGACATTCTTAACCTTATCTTTTAAAGCACCTAAAGAGACATTCTGCGAAAGCCCTTGATCTCCACTAAACTGGATACTGACATTTCCTTGGGTATCTGCTTTATCAATAACACCGACTTGCCCGTCATTAAACTCGACCAAAACAGGTAGCCGCCACGGATTAAGTAAATCTAATGAAAAAGGCACTTTACGTAAATTTAGTCCAACTTGACGTGTCATTAACTGTAAAACATCATCAAGGTTTTGATTCTGGTTCCAGTCAAGTTGTAAACGGATTCTTTCTTCTGAAGGCTCAATTCGATAATGTTTAGCAATCGTTAAGACTGCCTGTAACCAGGGCTGGTAGTTTATTTTTGTCATCATGGTTGTACTTCGAACCCCTGAATTGAAATATTATTTAAGCCATAGGCTTGGCGGGAACGTCCTGTTGCCGAAATGTACTGAACAATACTGTTGTAAATGTCATAACGTGCAGATTCGAGTTCTGAATTGGCACTATGAATGGCCTGTTCTGCATTCAACAAATCGACCAATGAACGTGTCCCGAGCTTGTACTGCTCTTGATAAAGTTCACGTGTACGAACGGTTGTTGCCTGACGATTAGTCAGCACCTGCATTTGACGTTGTTTATTTTCAATTTGCTCACGGCTGGTTCTGATCTGGTCAAGAATATCCAGATAAACTGAATTGACCTGAGATATAGCTGCTTCTTCGGCATAGCTTGCCATTTTGACCTGAGAAGAAACTGCGCCACCTTGATAAAACTGACTGCTTGCTTCAAGCATGACGGAACTATATAGACCGTCATCCTTATCATTGTTTGGATTTCTGCCGTTAATGGCCTGACTTAAGGACCCTTTTACCGCCAAAGTCGGATACCGACTCAGTCGAGTCTGTTCCTTTTGTGCCTTGGCAACTTCCACACCCGCTTGAGCAGCAATCATTTTTGGGATGGTATTGAATTCAGGCTCACTATAGAGACCAGATTGCTTCACCAAATCATCAGGAATGACCCATACTTTATTAAAAACATCGACTCCTACCAGAGTTCTTAGATGTTGTTGGTACTGACGTAATAAGGATTGCTGAGCAATTAGTGTTGATTGTGCAGATTCTAAATATGTTTGTGCCTGAACTGGATCAGCTTGGCTACTAATGCCTGCATTTGCACGTAAATTAGCAATGTCCTGAATTCGTTGAATACCTGCAATTTGCTGCTCGGCAATTTTATTTAATTGAAGATAGCGCTGAATATTGACAATCGATTGCGCAACATCAAGTGCAATATCATCAATACTGACCAGCACATTGGCCTGCTCAACCTGAACCTTAGCCTGCTGAACCGATACACCTGATTTTACTTTGCCAAAATCAAAAAGCATTTGAGTTGCAGATAACGTGAGTAACTGTCTCCCCCGCTCACCACTACTCAAGTCACCTGTACTGATACCACCTGAAAGCTGGGGATAATAACCTGCCTTGGCAAAATCAATACCCGCGTTTTGGCCAGCTAAAGTTGAAATGGCTTGAGAAATATTAGGGTTTCGTTGAACTGCATATTGAATCGCATCAATTAAACTGACTTGATTGTTCCACATCGCAGTAGATGTTGGTAAATAGTTCCCATCATTTTCTAGCCGTTGAAATTGGCTCTGATCAAACCCTAAATTGCTTAATTTTTGAAAATCGACAGATCGGTAGCTTTCATCTGGCGTGGGTTTAAAGAGTTGAGAAACTTTTTTTGTTAAGCTTTTTCCTGAGTTAACAGACGCGGTATCTGCCTTTGTAATTGATATTGATACACTAGAAGCAATAAAAAAAAATATAAAAAACTTCGTACCTGATCTGATTATAAGTTGGAAATCATTGTGGAAAAAAGGCAATTTACTCATTAGAAGATCTAATCTCTTGAAATATTGTAAAACAATCCAAAACTCAGTTAAAAATTATCAAAAATATTAAATTCCATACTTTAAATAAATAATTTTCAGAATAATTTTCTTAGCAAAAAAATAAAGCAAAAAATGATTAATTTTTAACAATAGAAACTAAACATTTAATTTATTTATAATTTAAATTATAAAAGTGAGTTTTAAACACATATATTTAAAACTAATTAAACACCTATAAAAACTATAAAATTCAATTATTAGAATAAATAATTTCCATAAAAAAACCTACCTCTTGGGGAAGTGGTAGGCTATAAACTCTAATATATATACTTCTTCAAAAATATATTATTTATTTAAATTCATCAATAAGGATTAATTTAAAATAAAATTAAAACATATAATTAAAACACATCAAAAAAATAAAATATTTTCTATTTATTTTAGAGCACATGTGTTGTGCTTAAAAAAGGTTGCCAATAGTAACCCTTTTACATTGGCATCTTTATACAAAATATATGATCTTTATGTGAGATCTAAATAGCCAAATACAGCCTTTTCAACTCGCTGCTGTAAATGTTTTAAATCACGTTCCCCTGCTATGCCTGCCGCGTTAATCGTTCCTTTGCTTAAAGCAATTACATCTTGTGCGGCTGTCTGAGCGTGTGGCATACCAGAACGAATAAACAGATCAGAAATGATGGTCTCAAGCTCATGTTGAAGCTCGCTTTCCTCAAAGTCTTTTCCAATCAGTTCAGAAGCAAATTCTAGTGTTCGTGCCAACTGTGGACGACTCAATTGATGTTGCACAGCAGCCTGTATGATGAGCTTTAGTTTTTCCTTTAAATCTGCGGCGTCGTGTAGAGTACGAAAGTTGTTTATAAAAGAAGCACGATAAACCTTCTAAATGTCATAATTTTTAAGTGAAGTACCTATATCGTTACCATAAGTATGTAAGTTTACAATGCTTATGAATTTAGCTTACGTTAATAAATGAAGAGCCATTATTCTTGAAAAAGGAAATTTATTGGCATCCTTCATTTCTATATTCAGCATGATGTATTTGAAGAATATTAAAAGCAAAACACAATTGAAATAGTATAAAGCTTAACTAGTTTCTACACTGAAAAAATCATCTATCTGTGTCGTCCAACGTATGCTTTATTTAGGAATGACTCAATGAAAAAGAAATTATTTTTCAGCACTATTGGCCTCACAATCTTGATTGGTGCGGGTCTATTTATCGATCGAGATACTAATCCATTGAGTCATTATACATCTGATACAGGCAAGCTAAAATTTAAAAGAGCTTACGATCGAGCAATGGCGAACTTGCCCACGCCCAAAAAAACACTTGACCTAAAGACATCATATGGCACGGTTCGAGTTTATTATTTTGATAGTGGCAAGAATACAAAAGAACCCTTTGTACTACTACCGGGCCGATCAGCATCTACACCCATGTGGAGCCCAAACCTTGCGGGTTTATTAAAGAGTCGTTCAGTCTATACCGTCGACTTAATCAATGAAGCCGGAATGAGTAAGCAAACTAAAGCGATTACCAACGCTGAAGATCAAGCAAAATGGCTAGATGAAGCACTGACTCAATTGCCTGAGAGTAAGCTTCATCTTATAGGTGTATCTATTGGCGGTTGGACAGCAACTAACTATGTCGTGCACTTTCCCAATAAGGTAGCAAGTCTTAGTCTTATCGATCCTGTATTTGTATTTGATAATATTCCGCTGACCACAATCCTCATCTCAATTCCAGCATCAATTACTGTGATTCCAACACCTATACGCAATTATATGCTGAGCTATATTTCAGGAGGAGCCACGGTCAAAGCAGATGACCCCGTCGCGCAGCTCATTGAAACAGGGATGCATACGTTCTCAGTCAAGACACCAACACCAACACGGATTAGTAAAGAACAATTAAAACGTATCGATATCCCCGTCTTTGCTTTGATGGCAGGTCGCAGTGTTATGAATGACTCTGAAACTGCCGTTTCCAATGCGCAAGAGAGCCTAAAGAAAGGTACTGTAGATATGATTAAAGATGCTTCACATGCAATCAACGGAGAGTATGCTGATGAAGTAAATACCAAGATCATTCACTTTGTAGATACCGTAGCACCTATGTAATATCTTGCCTCTCATAAACAAAGATTACTCAATTGAGGAAGTACCCAACTGTAAAAATTCGCTGGTATGACGTTGAGACGTTTAGTACTAAAGCGAGTGATATTGCTGTGTTTGAGACGACATCTCTGCAAGATTATTATTTTGTGATTGATGCGATTCGAGACTCTGAGTTTTGCACAGTGCCCTACTTTGAGTTTGTAGAGATTATTCCAGCCATTGAGGATGGGTATGTGGAGTATGAAAGTTCTTTATAGAAGTTCCAGACGACCTAATTTTTTCGCACGACCAGTAGATAATCTAGTCATAAGCATAATAGAGAGGGATATAACATTAACTTTTACTCAAAATCAGGATATACAAAATCGTATTTCCCTGTTTTTATACGTTTTACAATATCATAAGGATTAATAACTACTCCAATTTCTGCTTTACGATTTTCTCCCTCTAATCTCCCTACACGAGTAAAGTCATTATCATTTATATGCCATACATACCAATTTTCAGATACTTTAATCTTCTCTGCACCAACTTGTGCTCCATAGTCATTCGTATCCCGAAAAAGAATATTAAAAAGATCACCAATTTCACTGGTATTTCCAACTTTTTCCCATAAGTTCATTTTTAGTCCAAGCTTAGTCACGCAATGAGCATAAAACTCTACTTCACCATTTACGATTTCCAATAAATCAATATCAGTTTCCAATGGGTATATTTTTTTAAAGACCCTAATCACATCACTATTTAGTTGAGTTAAATCAAAAGCAATCAATTGAAAATATTTTTTCTTATCATTGTCTACTTTAACAACAAAAATATCACCGATCTTGGTGTTTTTTCTTATCATTTTCGATTCCAAACTTTTCCCAATATTTCGGGCTAATTGATTTTCTACTTCAGTAGTATACTGCCACTTTGTCCAAGACTAAACTGATTAATTAAGCTCCTCCCCACTTGAGCTAATCAGGCAACTCCTCATAAAAAATTCAATTTCAATCTTTTAGCCTCCGCTTCATCCCCATACCACCACACAGGTATATCCTTGATCTTGGCTGACATTTCCTCATTTACTTCCTGATCTTTATCTAATAAAGGATCGTCTCCATTTTGGTACCTTGGCGTAACTATATTATTTATAAATAAATCATAAGTTTGTTGATGGCAGTTCGGACAACAGGGTAAAGATTGTAAAAAGCGTTTTAGGTTATTTTGATAATACTCTCTATAAAGTGGACCGCTATCTGGGATATCTGTAGCATCCTCATTTAAAATAGGATCATTACGTCCAGTGATCCATACAATCGTATGGCAATTTGCGCATTGTCCACCCATCGCTTCTGAAGAATGGTAATGAGCAGGTGGAATAAATAATATTCCTTTGTGCTCGAATCCCTTTTGATACCATGCCCCTATATTTAACTGACTTGCTGCGACTTGGCATAAAGTTCTCATTATTTTCTCCTTTTTAGAATGGATTTATTTAGTAACTATTTAATCTTAACAGTATTACCCCTCCCCCAAAACCTTTCCAATACCATATCCCTTTCTTCCACACTATTTGAACTCAACACTTTTAGCATCAAGCCATCAATTAGGTTTAAAACCATGTTTGCATCGGGTTTGAGTGTGTTGTTTTCCAGACTAAAAACCAAATCAAAAAGCTCTCGAAGTAGCCATTTTCGATATTCAACGGCCATGCGGTAAGCCGTTGGATAAAGCAGTTTTATTTCAAAAATAGCCTTAAACAAAAGGTGGTAAAGGCTATTTACATCGACATGTAAACGGACAATTTCTTTGAGTTTATCGGTTTGGCTTGCGTAACGGTGTGAATAGACAATTGCCAGTACTTCTTCTTTCAGTCGGCTTTTTTGAAAGCTTATACACGTTTCTATGAGCTTCTCTTTGGAGTGAAAGTAGTTATAAAGCGTAGCTTTCGGAATTTTAGTTTCTTTGGCAATTAGGTCTACTCCTGCATTATGGAATCCATGCGTCGTAAAAAGTTGGATGGCGGTTTGAACAACCTGTAATTTTTTGGAAGATATTTCTAAAGTTGGCATCGTTTTACCGTTATAAATTCTTGTTGTTTCTAAATGAGATAAAAAGCCTGTGCCCTTTCTGGGAGAAAAAAAGGCACAGCAAAGCCATAAGACGGTGCTTGGCACATCTCAAGTTTTGTTATTGCTAAGTTTTAAGTAAAAATGACTTAAAGCCTGAAAACCTTATGGCGTTCAAGCTGCTTTAAATTTTTAAGCTGTGTCGTTATAGCTTTTGGCACTGAGGGCCAAGAAATAATGGATGTGCATAGCCAACTCCTGATTTTGGGAGTTCTGCCAAAGCATTCATTTGGAATTATGGTGGCAGAACGAAAGAGGGTTGACAGACTGGCTTCGAGAACCCAGCACACCCGAAGGTGTCCCCCTTCCGTCCTACCGCTACAAAAAGGGAGACGAGTGGGTCTACATCAAAAAAACAAGTTTTTTCAATGTCCTCAAAGATCAGCCTGTCAAAGCCGGCTGGCAATGTGGCCAGCACGCAAAGCATAATCCGAGAGTTTAGAAGTGTCAATGTAGCTTTTATGACAAGTATTTAAATTTATTATTATTTTTCATTAGATTAACTTAATTATTATTTTAGATATTATATTCAATTGTATTTTTAAAGTTAGAGAGAAGCGATCCGTGCTTATTGATTTCTATCTTTTAACTTTTAATGTGAGAGTACACAGCGGAAAGTCAGTTTAGACAATCTCCGTCTGCCCCACTTGATGATAAGCACGGTTAAAATAAACCAAACTTTGGTCATGCTCGCTTTGTTTAATCGCAACAATCGGACAAATAAGAATAGT
This sequence comes from Acinetobacter sp. IK31, assembly GCF_035615195.1. Taxonomy (NCBI): domain Bacteria; kingdom Pseudomonadati; phylum Pseudomonadota; class Gammaproteobacteria; order Moraxellales; family Moraxellaceae; genus Acinetobacter; species Acinetobacter sp. IK31. Next base: position 7,872 of record NZ_JANBOB010000010.1, read on the forward strand.
GTGCGTGCCCACTTGTTGAATTTGTTCAATCTCGCAGTCGAAACTGACCAAAGCATCATCTAACACAGGTGAACCTGTTTCTAGCTCAATCCATGCGCCATGTTTAAAGCGTTCTTCTGGCGTGAGTTTAGATGAAAATGCTTTTGAAATATGTTCGTGGTGTGCGCCTAAAACATTCACAGTTAAAATTTTGTTATCTAGGAAATGTGCATGTGAGCTCGCAGATTGGTTCATACACACCAATAATGTCGGTGGTGTGTCGGTCACACTACAAACAGCAGAGGCAGTAAATCCAAAACGACCAGACATGCCTGCCGTAGTCACAACACTAACCGCACTTGTGAGTAAAGACATTGCATTTCTAAAGTCTGTTGCTTGAACCATGACATTATTCCTAAATTGAATCGTACCTTATCCTGAGTGTTTGCTATACCGCCCAACTCCATCAGGAAGGTACTTTATCGACATGCGATCTGGTTAGAACGACATGTAGTAAGTAAAATGAGGGTTACTTGTTTGATTATCAACTGCCATCAAAAAAGTAACCCTTTATACCACTTATTGGTAAAGATTAAGCAGTAAGATCAAAACCAGTAAGTTCTCTGCGAACAATTTCTGCACCTGCACTTAAAGCATTTAACTTGCCACGTGCAACTTCACGAGAAAGAGGTGCCATACCGCAGTTTGTGCAAGGGTAAAGCTTATCGGCATCTACAAACTGAAGTGCTTTACGTAGTGTGTTAGCCACTTCTTCTGGTGTTTCAATTTGGTTAGATGCAACATCAATTGCACCAACCATGACTTTTTTACCGCGAATGAGTTCGAGTAAATCGATAGGCACATGTGAGTTGTGACATTCTAACGAGATGATATCGATGTTAGATTTTTGCAGTTTCGGGAAAGCTTCTTCGTATTGGCGCCATTCCGAACCTAATGTCTTTTTCCAGTCAGTGTTGGCTTTAATGCCGTAACCATAGCAAATGTGGACCGCAGTTTCACATTTTAGACCTTCAATTGCACGCTCTAAAGTCGCAACGCCCCAGTCATTTACTTCATCAAAGAATACGTTAAATGCAGGTTCGTCAAACTGAATGATGTCTACACCAGCAGCTTCTAACTCACGCGCTTCTTGGTTCAAGATTTTAGCAAATTCCCAAGCAAGTTTTTCACGGCTCTTGTAGTGACCATCGTAAAGCGTATCAATCATGGTCATTGGGCCAGGTAACGCCCACTTAATGGGTTGATTGGTTTGCTGACGAAGGAACTTGGCATCTTCAACAAACACAGGTTTTTGACGAGACACTGCACCTACAACAGAAGGTACACTTGCATCGTAACGGTCACGAATTCGAACTGTTTCGCGCTTCTCAAAATCTACGCCATTTAAGTGTTCAATAAACGTGGTCACAAAGTGTTGGCGGGTTTGTTCGCCATCGCTCACAATGTCGATGCCAGCAAGTTGTTGTTCGTGCAACGCCAAACGTAACGCATCTTTTTTACCTTCAATCAGGCCTTCGTTTTCGAGTTTCCAAGGCGACCAAAGCTTTTCAGGTTCTGCAAGCCAAGATGGTTTTGGTAAGCTGCCAGCAGTTGAAGTCGGTAATAATTTCATGATAAATGACCTATATGTTGATTAATTAGGAGCGTATTTAGCAGACCACTGCTCAAGAATCGCTTGGTATGGTTTGATAAATTGCTCTTCAACAAACTTCCCCTGCTCAATAGCCAAACGGCTACGTTCTTCTCGGTCATACACAATTCGAGTAAGTGAGTAATCTTCATTTTTCAAACTTGGCTGATAAGATTTCCCAGCAACTGAATTTGCATTGTAAATTTCAGGGCGGTAAATCTTTTGGAACGTTTCCATCGTGCTGATGGTGCTGATCAACTCAAGGTTGGTGTAATCACTTAATAAATCGCCTGTAAAATAGAACGCTAAAGGTGCAACGCTATTTTTCGGCATGAAATAGCGAACTTTTAAGCCCATTTTTTGGAAATATTCATCAGTTAATGAATAGTCTTCTTGCTTGTATTCCACACCCAAAACAGGATGTTCATTTTCAGTACGTTGATATTCTTTAGTTGTTGAAACACTTAGGCAAATCACGGGCGCTTTTTTAAAGTTTGCTCTGTAAGTCTCAGAGTTAATAAAGCTCTTAAATAAGTTGCCGTGCAGTTCACCAAAGTTTTCTGGTGTGCTAAAAGTCGACTGATTTTTATTGTGATCTAACAAGAGCACACTAAAGTCATAGTCACGTACATAAGACGAGAAGTTATTGCCAACAATGCCGTCAAGGCGTTCATTGGTCTTTTTATCAACAATATTGGTTTTCAATATTTCGATTAAAGGAAGCCCACTTGTACGATTTTCAGCTTCAATATTCATTTCAACTGAAATGATTTCAAGTTCAACGCCATAGCGGTCGCCTTTCGGGTTATCCCAATGAGCTAAGGCATTGAAACGATTGTCGATCATCCGTAATGTGTTGCGCAAATTCTCTTCGCGGCTCATCCCTCTCGCCAAGTTAGCAAAATTGGTTGTAATACGCGTATTGTCTGCTGGACGATAGTTCTCATCGAAACAAATACTCTTAATCGTAAATGTAAATTCTTTACTCATTGTGATCAGTACCCTAATTTCTGAGATAAACCTAAAAAAATTTCGAGCTCCTTTTAAACTTTCCAGCCTTGTCAGATTTGTGCCTTATGGTCTTATCAAAACTGAATTACTGGAGCGCTTCAGAGCATGAATAGATTTATACCGCAATCACAACATGAATAAAAATGATTTAGTCTCACTCAAAACTGAGTAAAATTCATGTTTAGGGTTTCTTTAGTTCTGTGACAGAACTAATTACTTCTCATAAAAAAACAAAATTCTTGAAAATTCCAAGGTTTAGAAAAAATTAATGGACTGAGTACTTCGTGCAGAACTCAGTCCATTCAAGCGAGCTAAGAATCAATTTGTTAAGTATTCGATTCAGATAAATCATTTACATTCCAACGATTTGCTCTTTTAAAGGTTCCGACATCGTTAAATCTAACACCCATATCACGCATGACTTTATGGGCAACAGGCGCAGTCATTTGTCGAATGTAGAAAGGCTCTTTCACTACAAAATGATGAATGGCATGCGTCGAACCAAAGTTAAAACAGAACAATTGGAACGGTATCATCCACCACGGTGTTAATACTTGCGTTTGTTGAATCACATTGCCCAATTCAACATCACCGTAGTAATGCATATTGCTTGTCACAAAGTGCAGACAGAAAGTACGCAGCACATTTGGCGCAATCCACACCACAGTCAGAATATTAATCACATGCATAACATTTAGGGTTGTAGCTGACCATGCGATCGGTGCATTTGCCAAGCTTGAGATCATATCAACTGCATGGAAGCCTAAAAAGATATACCAAAGTGACCAATGAATAATTCCAAGTGGAAAATAAGCTAAAAACGCACGTTTAAAAATAACTTTTCTAACAGTCCAATTGCTTGCAGCAATAATGCGTAGCAAAACTGCAAAGCCATTATCACCAATCGCGACGAGTCGGCGAATGCTCCACTGCTCTCCATTGGTGAGCGCTCTCTCTTCTAAATCAACTTCAGTGCCTGAATTTTTATGGTGATTAAAATGAAGCTCACGGCGTTTCCACGGGTTAATGGTACTTGGACGAGCTAACCACACTAAGCCCATCATTAAATGGTGTGCCCATGGTTTTTTTCTAAAATACATCCAGTGAATCAGGTCGTGTTCTAACTCATGGGTAAGAGATGCAAAAAATGCAATCATTGGAATTGCGAACCAAGCTGAAAGCTGATGATTGATATAGAGTACGGCTGTAGCAATCATTCCAACGAGGGAAACAAATAGAATCATCGCTCCTATCGCGTTTTGATGGTTCAAAATGGGATGGCATTTGCGTAAAGCCACACCTTCTGCCGTGACCACTTTTTTAATGTGTTCCGTTTTTTCGCTATCAGTCATTCCAGCGGGATTTTTATAAATATAGGTCATCCGTTATTCCTCAGTTTTCTCATGTTCCTACTTTATTTATATCTACCTTTGTATGCTTAACTCGAAACGCCAATCTATTAGCCATAGATGCCAAAATGTAAAAAGCGGAGATAAACAAAAGATCTTTTATTTTTGAAATCTTTTATAATGAGGTGAGGAATATGAGTCACAAGTTATAGGATATAACATGCCACAGACAGCAACGGCACTGGCTAGCTGGGTTAAAGCGATTCAAAAAGCGCTTGAGAAAGCAGGTGTGGATAGTCAAACTTTATTAAAACAAGCTGGTTTAGATGTTCAGGCCCTAAACGATCCAGATGCGCGCTATTCATTAAAAAATACAGCAACTTTATGGAAATTAGCCGTTCAAGTGACTCAGGACTCATGCTTTGGCCTTAAAGTTGCCAGCCAAGTCAATCAAAATACATTTCATGTGTTGGGCCATTCACTCATTACCAGCACAACACTAAAAGAAATGTTTTTAAGAATTATTCGTTACTTTCGTATAGTGACCGACATTCCTGAACTTGAGTTTTATGGCGAGGGAAAAAATCATTATTTCGTGATTCATGTTCCCGACGAAGTTCAACCCGAATCTATTGATGCTTTTATCTCTGTTTTTATTCGTTCAAGTCGCGCGTTACAAGGTTCTGTTTTTTCGCCATTACGTATTGAACTGAGACGCTCGGAACCCGAAGATCTAGAAACTTTTCAAAGTATTTTAAAAGCCCCGACTGTGTTTAATGCCCTCAAAGACATGATTGTATTTGACACAGCAACCATAGAGCAGCCTTTAGACGGTGGGAACCCTAGCCTCACCCAAGAATATGATGAGATTATTAATCGTTATCTCGCACGCTTTGATAAAGAAAATATATTGGCTCGTGTGAAAGTAAAACTCATTGAAAAATTATCTACAGGCGACTTTCAACAGCAAGACGTTGCGAAAAGTTTAGGCTTAAGTATACGGAGTCTGCAACGTAAGCTATCGGCAGAAAATACCTCTTATAGCGAGCTACTCGACAATACACGGCACGAGCTCGCGTTGTCTTATATCAAAAATTCAAGCCACAATATTACCGAAATTGCCTATATTCTTGGCTTTACCGATGTGAGTAGTTTTACCCGTGCTTTTCGACGCTGGACAGATTTATCGCCGCTACACTATCGGGAAAAGCATCTGTCTTGTTCTTAAATTTTTAAAAATTTTAGATAAAAAAAGATGCATTCATGTGCATCTTTTTTATGAACATCTTATTTTTTATTTAACAGTTCGAGCATCGACACTGTGGTGACTTTAGCCCCGACTGGCAAGGCTTTTAAATCTACAACATAGTTAGGACTATGCGGAATGTAAGGTGCGGGTTTGCCTTGCTTTACTGCATTTGCAAACACAACTGGATCTGCCACACCAATAAACATAAAGTTAAATGGAATGTCTTTTTGTTCACCTAACAAATGGTGAACATCTTCTGAACCCATAACTGGAGGAAAATTGGTTAAAACCTGTTTGTCGCCTAATAACGCTTTTAGTGGCCCATTTAAACGGGCAGAAAATTCTTTATTGTTGACTACAGGCGTGCTTGAACCTTTGAATGTAAAAGTTGGCAATTGATCTTTACCCATACCCTGCATTTGGGCTGTGCCTTCACTCATAAGCTTAATATTATTTAACATGGTTTCACGCACTTTTGGATCAAACCAGCGTAAGTTCATTTTGACCAATGCAGTCGAAGGAATCACGTTATTCGAATTTCCAGCTTGGATCGAGCCAATTGATAGAACTGCTGCTTGTTGTGGATCAACCGTATTTCCCATAATAGTCTGATATTGGGTAATCGCATTTGCAGCCATGCTAATTGGGTTTTTGGTTAACATGGGTAATGAGCCATGCCCACCTACACCTTTAAATAGAACATCAAGCTGATCGGTTCCAGCCATACGTGGTCCTGGTGCATTAATGACCACTCCAACAGGCGCTGGTGTGGTATGAACTGCAAAGAAATAATCGGGTTTAGGTAAATTGTATTTTGTCCACAAACCATCAGTCACCATGGCTTTAGCACCCGTTATAGGCTCTTCAGCAGGTTGTGCCACTAAAATAATGGTTCCGCTCCATTCCTTTTTCAAAGCCACCATGGTTTTTGCCATACTCAGCATCCATGTCACATGTGCATCGTGACCACACATATGGGCAACAGGTGTTTCGGTTCCATCATCGAGTTTTACCCGCACTTTACTTGCGTATGGTAAACCAGTTGCTTCTTGAACAGTATTGGCGTCCATGTCGGCACGGTACATGACCGTTGGCCCTGCACCATTTTTCAAAATGCCGACCACGCCTGTTTTTGCTATTCCTGTTTTAACATCAAACCCTAATGATTTAAGCTCTTTGGCAACAATGGCAGAAGTACGCGTTTCCATAAATCCCAATTCTGGGTGCTCATGAATGTCTTTATAGACCTTACTTAACCACTCTGTTTGACCATCAATAATGTTTAACGCTTTTTGTGAAACCGCTGGCAAAGTTGTTGGACTTGCTTCTGCATGAAGGACAGTTCCATAACCTGAAATCAAAGTCGACAACCCTAAAAATAGGCTGTTTTTAAAAAATTTGTTCATTATGAATAAAGCTCCGTTTTAATAATCTTTGCAGTTAGTTAATAATTATTTTGTTTTTAGCTAAATCTTTCTTTTCTAATCGATTCAATAATGTACCAAACAGCGTTGCCATTACATACATTAAGATTGAATACACGGCTGCTGGCATAGCTGCGTCTGAGCTCGCCATAACAGTTAAAGCAATTGTTAACGCTAAGGTACTGTTATGAATTCCTATTTCAAAAGCACAGGCTTTGGCTTGAAAGCTATTAATACCAAATAAACGAGGCACCAAATAACCAATCAAAAGACTACAAATACAGAAAAGTAAAGTTGCTCCACCCACTAGCCCAATGTAGTTGAGAAGTTTTTGATAGTCTTTGGCAATCGCGAGCGCAATAACAAAAAGTAAAAATACAATTGCGAAAACACGAACGGGGTTATTTAACCTTTCTGCAAATTTTGGTGAGAAATGTCTGATCAACATCCCAATAATGACGGGAACTAAAATAATAACAAACACCTGAATTATTTTAGAAAATTGCAATCCAACGTGTTGTTCACTTGCAACGAAATGTAGTAATGCAAAGTTCACAATCAATGGCAATGTAAAAGCAGCAAGCACTGAATTTATCGCAGTTAAAGTAATATTAAGTGCAATATCGCCCTTATATAAATAGCTAAATAAATTTGCAGTGGCACCCCCCGGTGAAGCCGCAAGTAACATCAGCCCGACAGCAATCATTGGTGGTAAAGCAAAAACCTTACAAATAACAAATGCAATACTTACTAAAATAACGAGCTGGCAAAACAATGCAACAAACACCGCTTTGGGGTGCTGGCGAACACGTTTAAAATCTTTGAGGGTTAATTCTAGCCCCATACCAGCCATAATAATGGCCAAAGCTATGGGTAAGAATATGGTAATTATCAATGAATCCATTCTCTATTTCCTCTTTTAATTTTTTGTATTATTTAGAATTTATAACCAATCTTGAGTCCATACCCAATCGAGTGATTATCCTTAAACTCCCCTACATAATAATCACTACCGGCCTGCGCGCCAAGCTGAGCTTTTGCATCACCTAGCCAGTAATATTTCACACCACCAGAAATAAAGTATTGTGGTGTTGGGCTAAATTGAGCACCAAATCCTAAATTATAATATCCATCGGTTGGGCCACCCGTTGAAACTTTATCGCCTACACCTGAGTCCCAACCGACCGAAACAGAACCTAACCATTTAGGTGAAAAACGTTGCCCTAACCCTAAATTTAAAGACCATTGGTCTTCATCATAACGAACCAAATTAAACCCTTCTGGACGGCTTGGCGTCGATAAGCCCCCGACAACTTTTGAAATTTCACCAAAACGATAAGGTTGTAGTGCCAAATCACTCCAGTTTACCCAGCGCAAGCTACCGAACAGTAAAGTTCCCTGACGTAAACCGGTTTGAAACTCTAAATTCACTGAGTCTGGAGATTTAAATTTGGTAGTACCAGAGCCTTCGTCATGAGGTAATTCTAAAATAATTTGATTTAAATAGTTTTTCTTTTGCTCGGTCATTTGCCCGATAGAAATCATATAGTCGAGATGTTGACTCACTAAATCGCGTCCTTGCTGAGTCGTTAACATATCAATTAACGGTGCATTTTCAGTCGCGTTTACTTTGTGGGTAATGGCAGAGCGATAGGTAAGTGAAACTTTAACGGCCTTTTCAGGAATTTGATAAGCCAGTCCAGCTAACCAACCCCAATCGCCCACAGTTTTAGTTTGAAAGTCATAGCCATTATAAAGACTAAATATATTTCCTCTTAAACTAACCTGACTTTTGAAGGTTTGATAAACCGGCCCTGCAAAAATATTCCAGTTTTTATTAGGCTGATATCCGGCAATGAAACTGAAACTTTGCATATCAAATTCTGATTTAGCATTTCCGGTAGGAACTTGACCAGAAGTCGCATTTGCAAGACTTGTAGACGTAATACCGGGAAGCATAACTGTATCTTTCGGCGTTGCTACAAAACCATTTACGCCAGAATATTCGGTGTCAGCTCCAAAAGGTTGATCGTAAAGCAACCCAAATGAATACTGCGGTGCAAGCTGAAACTTTAAAGCCGCAGTTGGCCGATAATCTGTATTAGCGATATCAGAAAGTGGTTGATGTGAAGGGTTCGTACCAGATTCCACTCCTTTTAAATCTGTATCTGTCACGCCTAAACTGGCTTCAAAATAATTTCCCGGTTGTAAAAATGCTGAGACGGATTGGCCTGTTTTATCAAATGCCGCAGCCTGTAATGCACTTGTACAAATTGAAGCGATTCCCAATACTAATGTTCTATTTCTTACTACAAAAATCATGGATCCATCCTGGATTTTTTTATTTTGATTGTTCACTTTATTTAGATTTTGAGTGGTGTGCTTAGCCCCAAACGCCAATTCGTTGACTGTGGATGCCATATTTAAAAATTATAAGATTGCCTCTCTGAAATGAGATAAGTGCTTTTGAACTCAAGATTAAAGACTCTGATGATTTAAAACTTTCAGATAATTTTTTAAGAAACTTTTGTATTTATTGCTGTTGATATTAAAACGCATGATAAATTCCCCAATCCTTCATATCTCTATAAATCACGGCACACCAAACTAGAAATGCTAAAGTGATGATATTTATATACCTTCGCTTTAGCTTATAAAGTTATCGGATATATAGTCACTGGTTAAGATAGTACATACATCAGCAATGTAAGCTTTCATCTAAAATTCATATTTCGCCATCATTTCTATGCGCTTATCTTTCCCTACTTGCTGGCTTACCGTGTTGCGCTCGCCATAGATATATTCAACCCCAAAAGTTAGGGGTTTATTGGGTTTAAACATCAGATTAGCCCAGCTCTGTTGTAACTTCTTATTTGCATCTTTTGTTATTACGTCTTTATCTTCATAGATCAGTGCACCATGTCCTATTGTGCCCCTTAGTTTTTTATTAAATTGATAAGTAAGGCCCATTTGAAATGCATCAAAATCAATTAATTCGACATCATCTCCGTTTTGAATATGACGGACATTATCAGAAGTAGCCAGTAATAATTTATTGTCTCCAGAAACATGCGAATAGTTGCTATTAAATAATAAGGATGGCGTGATTTTATAACGAAGACCTAGTGCAGCCCCCCATCCCATTTTAATTTCATCATTTTCATTACGTAGACGTACTTCTTGAATCAGACCCCGTGCAGTCATTACACCTTTATCAGTGGCAAATTCATATTTCAATTTACTTGCCAGTAAAGGCAGACGGTTCTCATCATTGCCTTTTTCTAAACTTAAGAAATAAGAGGTGGATGTATTGATTGGCCCTGAATAACGCACCATTGGATTACGATTGGTACCCCCACCTAAAGCGGTATTTGAATCTAGCATTTCTGGCGCGGTTTCAGTGGAAAGAAAAGTAGACGTCGTTTGACCGATCAACCAACGATCATAATTTAAATAGACATGTCGCAGACGGGCATTATCTTTATTCGGTCCACCACGGAAATCTATTTCAAGTTTTCCTTTTAACGTTTGTTCTCCTACAGGAGTGCTAAAATCTAAACCAATACGAGAGGCATTTACGGTCGAATCCAAGCGATCTTCAGTAGATTGCTTATCAGGATCTCCTTCTAGTAACACACTATTAATGCGGTTAAACATACCTTTCGCACCTTCAAACTGATAGGCAGTATCAGCACGAACAAATCCGTACAAATTCACATCAGCACCGGATTTTGTTTGCCATTTGAATATAGCTTGATTATTTTTTTCTGCCGGCGCGCCAACACTTGCTGTAGGTACGTATGGAACCTGTACGCTAGTCACAGGTGTTGCTTGTTGAGCCTGAAGCATTTGTCGAAGTTCACTCACTTCAGTACGCAATTGTTCAATTTCACTATTCTGGTTGGCATGAGTAAATGTAGTAATAGTCGTCAAGCTAGCTATAAATACCGTTAGTCGAGTCTTAGGTGACTTCAATTTCATTTTAAATTCCATTTGTTTTATTTCAATAAAGCGTGGTGTTCATCCATTTACAAAAATTGTAGATATACTCTCCCCTTAAATAGCCTTTTCAGCTGTTTGAAATGTCTTACTTACTTTTTAGATTTAAAAAACAGTTGAAGACTGCGTTGATAAAAGAAATGTGTAGTGAGAATTACAAAAATTAATCTTGAGAGTTGAAAGGCAACTACAATAGGCACCGTGAGTCCTAAAGCTTTAGCCATCAGTGACATTTCTGCGATGCCTCCAGGGGAAAGGCCTAAAATCAAGATTTGTTTTTCCGTATGGCTTAAGTTGACCAGTAATAACGCAAAGCTGATCGATAACACCAAAGCCAGCAGATTGAATATCAATGTTATCCCAATGAATTTTTTATTTTTTCTTAAAAAGCTAAATGGAAATTTGCTGCCTAATGACCAACCAATACAGACTTGACCAAAGGCAGTAAACCATTCAGGCAATTTCATCTGCAGTATTCCACAAAATGACAATAACCCGATAATGGCGAGTGGCCCCAAAATCCAAGCATTCAAAAGATTAAAAAATTGAAAAATCTTACCAACAAATAGGGCCAGACAAAACAGCAATACGACCTGAAAAAAGCTAAATTGATCCGACACTGGTATATTTAAACCAGTCCATTCGACATGAAAATAAAGCTCCATAAAAATTGGAACCAGCACAACCAAAATCACAATTCTCAAACTATGGGCAGCAACGACTTTCTCAACTTGAGCTTGATGCCGTTCTGCAATATTCACCATTTCACTGGCGCTACCAATGGCAGAAGAAAACCATGCAGTTGCCCAATCCAAGGCATTCACTCGATATTGCAAACCAGCCAGTAACGTACCCAACGCAAGTGACCATGCCAACCCAATTAGAATAAAACCCCAATATGCTGCCACTGCCTGTACCAAGGCTGGTGTAAAGTATAAGCCTAAGGCCATACCAATAATGACCTGCCCTATGCGTCGCCAATGGGGATCACAGGCAAGTGGATGACTAACGCTACCGAACAATAAAGCCGTCAATAAAGGCCCAAGCAACCAAGGCAGGGGAATATGTAAATATTTGGCAATTAAAGCTCCGACCAGAGCAATTGCTAATCCTTTGAGATTTGAGCTTATTTTTTCCATAATTCTGAGCAATAATAGTCAACGAATGCTGACTATTATTGCTGTCCTATTAAGCTTGTTGTTTTTTGATAAACAAGTACTTACGAACGATTGGCAAGATTACTAACAATCCTGACATGATCCAAAGCCCCATACTGATGTTACTGCTCCACAAGATGCCAAGTTCCCCTTGAGAAATCGACAAGGCACGGCGTAAATTTGATTCCATCAACTCTCCAAGTACGAAACCAAGAATCAGCGGTGCTAATGGGAAATCAAATTTTCGTAAAATATATCCAAATACACCCAAGCCCATACATAACAACAAGTCAAAGATATTGCTATGAATAGCATACACCCCAACAAAGCTGACACTTGCAATGATCGGGATCAGAATATAATTAGGAATACTTAACATGCGGGCAAAGAAACCTACCAGTGGCAAGTTCAATACCAACAGAATGATATTACCCACCATTAAAGATGCAATCAGTGACCACACCAGTACAGGTTGCTGAACAAATAACTGTGGACCTGGTGTTATGTTGTACATAAGCAACGCGCCCATCATCACCGCAGTCGTCCCCGAGCCTGGCACACCTAGTGTCAACATTGGTACAAATGAACCACAAGCTGCTGCGTTATTAGCACTTTCGGGTGCAGCAAGCCCACGTAAGTCACCTTTACCAAATTTGCTACTATCCTTTGCCATTTTTCGTTCAGTGGTATAAGCCATTGCACTTGCAACTGTTGCACCGGCTCCAGGAAGAATGCCCAAGAAGAAGCCAATCACTGAACTGCGAATAATAGTAAATAAAGAGAAAAAGAACTCTTTGAGATTAAAAAGTGAACGTTTCCCTTGCTTTAATGCAACGTTACCAATCGTGGTACGTTCAAGCAATAATAAAATTTCACTTACACTAAATAAGCCAATAACCAAAGTAGTAAAAGCAATTCCGTCACTTAAACCCACGCTATTAAAAGTAAAGCGATACACACCTGTAATTGCATCCATTCCCACAGTTGAAAGCGCTAAGCCCATGAGTGCCATAATTAAGGTTTTAAATGGTTGTGTACTGACTAAACCTGTTAAACAGACAATTGCAAAGACCATCAGGGCAAAATATTCAGCTGGACCAAAGGCAATTGCCCATTTCGCCAATATAGGAGCGAACAATACAATCCCGATAAAGGCAACAGTACTCCCAACAAAGGAACTGACCGATGACAAAGACAGTGCGATTCCGGCTTTTCCTTGCTGTGCCAATGGATAACCATCTAGCGTGGTCATAATTGCCCCAGCATCTCCGGGTACATTTAATAAAATTGCTGAAATACGTCCGCCATATTCACAGCCCAAATAAACTGCTGCCAATAAAATCAAGGCACTATCTACGGGTAAACCCAAGGCGTAAGCAAACGGCAATAAAATTGCCACACCATTAATTGGACCTAAACCTGGCAATAACCCTACAATTGTTCCAATAAATGCGCCAATAAAGGCAATTAGAAGATTCTGCGGTTGCAAGGCAACCTCAAACCCCATCATTAAAAAATTTAATACATCCATATCGGGTCATCCTTAACCAAAAAATCCAAGTGGTAATGGCACATCCAAGAAACGGTCAAACATATAGTAGGTACTCATGCTAAGTACCAAACCTGTCACCAAAACCGGTATGGTTTTGCCATGGAAAAGTTTGCCCAGTGCAATGGTCATTAATAGAGTTGCAACAATAAAGCCTAGCCATTCAAAAACTAATGCATATAACGTTAAAGCCACCGCACACAACGCTAACTTAACGACTAAGTGTTTTGTCCACCCCAACTCAACGGGTTCAAACATAATGGCCGGTCGAATAGTTAGATACGCTGCACTCGCTGTAATTAACCCCATTAATAAAATAGGAAAAGCTTTAGGGCCTACTGGATCGTAGGAGATTGGGGCTTCAAAATTGCTTGCATGAATCAACAAAAATAATCCGCAAACCGTAATAATGGCCGTAAGAATCCGTTCAGATTTCATCCTCTATCCTCAAAAAAAAGCTGAGCTGAAAAATAGCTTCCCTGCTCAGCCTGTTTGCTATTTTGATAATTTATATTCTTGCGACAACTGACGCATTTCTTCAGTCTGCTTATATACATAGGCAGTGAGTTCTTCACCCGTCAGCTGAAATGGGAGTAAATCTTGATTGTTACGTACTGCCTCAAATTTCTGGTTTGCCATCATTTTATCAAAGGCATTTTTCCACCAGCCATAGGCTTCATCACTGACCTGTGGTCCCATATAGAAACCACGAATTACCGGCCACTCTATGTCATAGCCCTGCTCTTTTGCGGTAGGTAATTTTGAGAACTTCCCGTCTAAACGCTTGTTTGCAAAAACTGCCAAAACCCGAATATCGCCAGACTCTAGGTATGAACTTACTTCACTGATATTCCCTACCCCAACTTGAATATGCTGTCCCAGTAATGAAGTCAGCACTTCCCCACCACCTTCAAGTGCAACAAATCTTAAATTGGCCGGACTAATACCTGCTTTTTTTGCCAACATGGCTGTTTGCATCCAGTCTTGACCACCCACACTTCCAGCACCACCAAAGCTAAGTGCTTTTGGGTTTTCTCGTAGTACTTTCATCAAGTCATCAAGGTTTTTCAGCGGTGAGTCTTTATGTACCGAAACCAAACCATAATCGACGGCGACCCCAGACAACCATTTCACATCTTTTTCAGTGAAGTTTCCGAATTTTCCTTGTGCCAAGTTCAAGAGTGAACCAGTCGAAAATGCAACCACGGCATCATTGTTAGCAGGATCACTGTTTACGATCTTATTATAGGCTACGGCACCTACCCCGCCTGGCATATAGGTTACGCGTATTGGGTCTTTGAGCTGGTCTGTTTGTTTAAAGCCAGATTGGATTAATTTACAAGTCATATCAAACCCACCACCCGGCTTTGCTGGGGCTATACATTCCGGACGTTTTGGCTGACCAGCCTCTTTAGAAGCATTTCCTGAACCACACCCAGCCATTGTCACACTGACGCATGTTAATGCGAGTAAAGTTAAATTTTTCATGTTACATACATCCTTATAACGTTTTGCTCTATTCATATTTTGATTTTTACCAATCGCCATAATCGACCTCCTTGGCACGATCATGTTTACCGGTTTTTAGTTTTAATCTTGTGTTTTGAAATGCGCTCTTTCACAGCGAACTTCAGCAATGCTGCGTTACTATAAAAATTACGAATCAACCGACTAAAAGAAATAGCTAAGTGGAGGGAAAGTTATGACAATCACCAGATCTATAATGAGTAATTAAAACCTTTGCAAAAATATCCAAAAATACTGGTTTTAATTAATACTGATGAATAACAATAAGATAATAAAAAAGTAATCTATTGAGTTGTCTTTTGCATATCCATGCTATGGGTAACGTTTAATATTCAAATAAATAAACCTATTTACCCAATCTTTCCTTCTGACCAAGTGAGCAAAATACTCATACGTTTTTCCAATAGTTATTTAATCAGGTACGCTTCTTCATAATTTGCAAACCCATCATATTTTTTAATGCATCATGCATTTAATGCTCTCCCTTTCTAATTTGAGGAGATTAAAGCACAGAATAAGAAATCATCGTGATACCAACAATTTAAAGGGGGCATTAGTAAAATTAAATAGGCTTAAAAATCCAAGCAAAGGGAGTGAGAGAAACTGAAAAGGATCGTTTTATTATTCTTAGAATATAAAGTTAAAGATCACTTTTATGAGAATGGATAATTATTTATAAGAGAATATACAGCTGTTAATATACAAAAAATCTATGAAAATTTGGCGCTTACTAAAATTAATACGGACATTTATATATGGAAATCAAGCAAATAAAGTATTTTTTGACGGTCGTTGAAGCAGGCAGTATTGGTAAAGCAGCCCAAAAACTTGATGTTGGTGCTTCAGCAATTAGTCAACAAATTAGTAAACTAGAACAAGAGTTAAGCATTCGCTTGCTGCAGCGTAATGCCTTTGGCGTCACACCTACTCCTGCTGGTCTCGCCTTTTTAAAACATTCTCAACTCATTTTACGACAGATTAACTTTGCTGTTGATGCTGCTCACTCTGCAAGGCTTTCAGGCCATGTCAGCTTAGGTTTTCCACCCACCATTACCGCCTTAATTGGCATCCCTTTAATGAAATTAATGTCTGAACGTTATCCAGATATTCGTCTAGAGATTGTCGAAACACTGTCGGGTAACCTGATTCAATCCATTAATTCGCGTCAGCTTGATATTGCCATTATTTTTACCAATGAAATTGATAAGCAATGGTCAATACAACCATTGGTACGCGAGCAAATGTATTTAATGGCACGAAAAGAAGTACTAGAAAAATACGGTCTTGCCGAATGCATCAAAAGTGGAATTATTCAGTCTCAACAAATTGGTGACATTCCTTTAGTGCTGCCACGCCAGCGTCACAGTTTAAGAAAATTACTTGAACACAAGATTGGACAGCTTAATGTCGTCTATGAAATTGATGGTCTACACTTACTCATGGATAGCCTGATTCATCTTGAACTTGCCAGCGTCCGCCCCGGAAGTGCTTGTCTGCAAGAATACAAACATAAGCTTCAATTGCTCAAATTGGTTGATCCAGAAGTTGAACGAATCAATTACTTGGTTAGCCTTGCCGAAGAAGAATTATCCCCTGCGGCACTCGCTGCTAAGTCAGCAATTAAAGCGTGTGTGAAAGAGCTTATTCAAAATCAAATCTGGCCTTGTTCTGAAATTATTTTATAAAAGGTCATTAATTATATTAAACACCCAATTAATTTTGCCCTCTCACTCCCTCCTGCTTTTTGAGATTACATTTTTGTCCGAATGATAAGTGGTTTTCTGTTTATCGAAATATAGATGTGTAGTTTGAACTGGAAACAAGACATCACATTTTCTACGAAGGGTCTCTCTAAATCTCATCTCAAACCCATTTTTATTTAGGTTTATTGATTGAACCGATTTAGGTCCGACCTCGAAAATCGTGAATGTTTCCATTCTGTCAGGCCAAGGAGGTCTTCAATGGATGTCGTGAATAACCCTAGGGCTACTTTAAAAAAAATATTAAATGTAACGAGTGGCAACTTTTTAGAACAGTACGATTTTTTTCTTTTTGGTTTCTATGCCACTTATATCGCAGCAAAATTTTTCCACTCTGAAAATGAATATGTCTCTTTAATGATGACATTTACCGTATTTGCTGCGGGCTTTCTTATGCGCCCTCTTGGCGCTATTTTCTTGGGTGCTTATGTCGACAGAGTTGGACGACGTAAAGGTCTTATTGTGACCTTAAGCCTTATGGCAATCGGAACCATCTTAATTACCTTTGTGCCAGGTTATGAAACCATTGGTATTATTGCGCCAATTTTGGTGGTGATTGGACGCCTATTGCAAGGCTTCTCGGCAGGCGTTGAATCTGGCGGTGTTTCTATTTATTTAGCTGAAATTGCAACAGATAAAAACCGTGGATTTATCACAAGCTGGCAGTCTGGCAGCCAACAAATTGCGGTTGTGTTTGCTGCATTACTTGGCTATTGGCTTAACACCATTTTAACTACTGCTCAAGTGGGCGAATGGGGCTGGCGTATTCCGTTCTTAATTGGCTGTTTGATTATTCCTTTAATCTTTTTATTCCGCCGTACTTTAGAAGAAACCGAAGACTTTAAAGCTCAAAAAACTCATCCAACTTCTAAAGAGATTTTCAGCACACTGGTGAGCAACTGGCGTATTGTGCTTGCCGGTATGATGATGAGTGCCATGACCACAACAACGTTCTACTTTATTACGGTTTACACAACAGTATATGCAAAACGTACTTTAGAAATGTCGGTAACCGATAGCCTTTTAGCGACTGTATTTGTTGGTTTGTCGAATTTCTTCTGGTTGCCAATTGGTGGTTTACTTTCAGACAAAATTGGCCGTCGTCCTATTTTAGTCGGTATTACTACCCTTGCCATATTTACAACTTATCCAGTTTTAAGCTGGTTAGTAAGTGATATTAGTTTTTCTAACCTCCTCATTACGCTTGCGTACTTCTCATTTTTCTTTGGTATGTACAACGGAACTATGGTGGCAACACTAGCCGAAGTGATGCCAAAACGTGTACGTACAGTCGGCTTCTCTTTAGCGTTTAGTCTTGCAGCCGCTATTTTTGGTGGCATGACCCCCATTGCCTGTACATATCTTGTTGAAAACACGGGTAATGCAAGTGCACCAGCATTCTGGCTGATGCTCGCTGCGGTATGTAGCCTCATCTCAAGCTTATATCTATGCCGCGGTTCTCAACAGAAAAATTCTGAAGCAATTGCTGAACCTGTGAAGGTTAGCGCTTAAAACAACTACTTAACCTGAAATTTTACTGAACAGTACGGCAGACCCTAAGTCACCGTACTGTGCTCTTTTACAATTAAAGTGAGGCACTATGAAAAAGTCCCCTATCTTCAAAACTATTTGCTTAGCTGGTGCGGGCTTAGTATCTACTTTTGTTAATGCAGATACACTCGAAGTGATTAGCTCAGGTGGTTTTTACTCATCTATGGAAAAACTCATTCCAATATTTGAAAAGCAAACTGGTCACACGGTTCACCTCTCGTCTGGTTCATCCATGGGTTCATCGCCAACGGCAATCCCAAATCGACTCGGTCGTGGTGAACATTTTGATGTGGTGGTGTTAGCTGCTCCTGAACTAAACAAGCTTGCAGAAAAGGGTTATGTAGACCCAAATTCACAAAGTGCTTTGGTTAATTCAAGCATTGGCATGGCTATTCCTAAAGGTACCCCAAAACCAGACATTAGTTCTGCTGCAAAATTCGAAAAGGTTTTATTAAATGCAAAGCACATAGGCTATTCAGCAAGTGCAAGCGGCACGCATCTTGAAAAGAATGTTTTCCCAAGCTTCCCGTCTGTGGAATACAAAGTAATTTCTGGTAAAGCGGAAAAAGTGGTAGGTGACCGCGTTGCAAAGCGTATCGCCGAAGGCCAGTTTGATATTGGTTTCCAACAAATTAGTGAAATCAAACCTTTTACTGGCAAATATGGACAAGTTGAGTTAGTGGGGCCAATTCCTGCACCTTATCAAAAAGTCACCATTTTTGCGGCTGGTATTGGTAAAAATTCTGAACATAAAAAAGTGGCAAAAGAATTAATCCAGTTTGTGAAATCACCACAAGCAACACAAATTATTGAAGAACAAGGTCTTGAGCAGGTCAAACAATAAAAGCTATAAAAGGCAACGTCTTGAGGTGATGTTGCCTCTACTCTATTGCCGATTTACTCAAAGCAATAGAACAAAATATATAGTAATAAACCAGTGTAGAATCATCAATAAAGGTTAATGTAGTATTTACCGTGGAACTCAAACAGTTAAAGTATTTTATTGCAGTGATCGAGTCAGGAAGCTTGGGTAAAGCTGCAAAAAATCTCGATATTGGAACTTCTGCATTAAGTCAGCAAATCTCAAAATTAGAAAGCGAGCTTTCCATTCGCCTTTTACAACGTACCGCTCTGGGTACAGTTCCCACCCCTGCGGGTTTGGCTTTTTTTCAACAGGTTCAACTTGCGCTTAGACACCTAGACCATGCCGTAGATTCTGCACATTCTTCACGCTTAAGTGGCCACGTCACCGTGGGGTTTTCGCCGAGTGTCGCGGCTGTTATAGGCACACATTTTTTAAAGCTCATGAGAAATCGTTACCCCGACATTAAAGTCCGTTTAATTGAAGGCTTATCGGGCGATCTCAAAACATTGGTCAATGCAAGACAACTCGATGTTGCAATTATCTTTAGCGACGATGTCGACCCGCAGTGGGCCATACAGCCTCTAGTCAAAGAGCAAATGTTTTTAATCTCGCCTAAAGAAGTGCTGAGCCAGTACTATCTTGAAAGCTGTATCGACACTCAAACCATTACCCATCCACAACTGAAAGAACTTCCGCTTATTTTACCAAGCCAACGACATGGACTGCGCTTGTTGCTCGAACAGAAAATTCATCAACTTAAAGTCACCTATGAAATTGATGGGCTACATTTGCTAATGGAAAGTATTAGCCATCTAGAAATGGCAACCATCCAACCTGCGGGTGCAGCATTAAACTCTCGGCAAGACTTATGTTTGCTACGCATTGTAGAACCTGCCATTGAACGTATTAACTATTTAATTAGTCTCTCTGAAGAAGAAATTTCGCCTGCCACTTTAGCCACTAAAGTGGTGATTCGAGCCTGTGTCACCAACTTAGTTAATGAAAAATGCTGGCCCGGTGCGGAACTCATAAACACTTAAGCCATTAGTGTTTATTTTTAATAAACACCCATTCAAGCTTAGCCTCTCACTTCACCCTCCCTTTTAAAGCTACATTAGCCCTAGCTGAGAAAGGGAGAAATCCATGCATGATGTGATTGTAATTGGTGGTGGGAATGCCGCACTGTGTGCCGCGCTCACTGCAAAGGAAAATGGCGCTTCTGTGCTGGTGCTAGAAGCAGCGCCTAAAGAATGGCGTGGTGGTAATTCACAACACACCCGTAACCTTCGCTGCATGCATGACGCTCCCCAGGATGTATTGGTTGATGTCTACTCAGAAGAAGAATATTGGCAAGATCTGCTTAAAGTAACTGCTGGAAAAACCAATGAACACTTAGCACGACTTGTCATTCGTAGCACAGCAACCTGCCGCGACTGGATGCGTAAACATGGCGTGAATTTTCAGCCGCCGCTATCGGGTGCTTTACATGTTGCACGTACCAATGCATTTTTTATGGGTGGCGGTAAAGCCCTCATTAATGCGTATTACCGTAGTGCCCAAGCGCTTGGCATCGAAATTTTATACAACACAAAAATTAAAGATCTAAAGTTAAACCAAGGACAGTTTGAAGCAGCGATTGCTGAAGATGGTAGTGTGTTTAAAGCAAAAAGCTGTGTATTGGCCGCAGGTGGTTTTGAGTCAAATCTAGAATGGTTAAGAGAAGCATGGGGACAAAATGAAAATAGCGAATGGCCTGCCGATAATTTCATTATTCGTGGTACTCGCTTTAATCAAGGCAACTTACTCAAATTTATGATAGATCAAGGCGCCGATATTATTGGTGATCCATCGCAATCACACTGCGTAGCCGTAGATGCACGAGCCCCCTTATATGACGGCGGCATTTGTACCCGAATTGACTGCGTTTCATTGGGTATTGTGGTCAATAACAAAGCCGAACGTTTTTACGATGAAGGTGAAGACTTTTGGCCCAAACGTTATGCGATTTGGGGCCGACTTGTTGCCAAACAGCCTCAGCAAATTGCCTATTCAATTATTGACTCAAAAGCGATTGGTCGTTTTATGCCACCTGTGTTTGCGGGTGTAAAAGCAAACAGCATTCAAGAGTTAGCCGAAAAAATCGGGCTGGATGTAAAAACCTTATGTCACACCGTAGAAGAATTTAACCAATCTTGCGTGCAAGGCACTTTTAACCATACCGTTTTAGATGACTGCACCACCGAAAATATTGTTCCTAATAAAACCCATTGGGCCGTTCCTCTCGACCAGCCACCCTTCTATGCCTATGCCCTAAAACCCGGCATTACCTTTACCTATTTAGGTTTAAAAGTCGAAGACGATGCTGCTGTGCGTTTTAATAATAAAGCTAGCCGCAACCTGTTTGTCGCAGGTGAAATGATGGCAGGTAACGTACTCGGTCAGGGATACACCGCAGGCGTCGGAATGTCGATCGGAACAACGTTTGGGCGAATTGCCGGAAAAAATGCAGCCCACTATGCACTTTCACAAGGAGTTGAACATGAATGCTAATAGCAAAGCCCTAATTCCAGTTGTTCAGCTCTCTGACCATGAGCAAGAAGTTCAAAGAGCCCTACAGATTTGTAATGCTTGTCGTTACTGTGAGTCATTTTGTGCTGTATTTGCGGCCATGACCAAACGCCTTGAGTTTAATCAAGCCGATATTCATTACCTCGCAAACCTGTGCCATAACTGTGGTGCTTGCCTACACGCTTGCCAATATGCTCCACCACATGAGTTTGGTGTAAACATTCCAAAAGCAATGGCGCAAGTACGTTTGGAAACTTACCAAGAGTTTGCTACGCCTCAACCGCTAGGTAGACTTTATAAGTCTGTGGGTATTCCGTTTGTCTCGGCGTTAACACTTATTTTCTTTTTTTGCATGTTAGGTGTGGTGTGGTACAAAGGCACCGACCTATTTGCAGGCTACCAAGGTAATTTCTATGCGATTTTCCCGCATAACTTTTTAGCTCTATTGTTTGGAGCAACCTTTACCATTGCGATTGTTCTGCTCGGCATTGGAATTAGTAAATTTTGGCGACAAACCTCTAAAGTCATCCATGGCAAAGTTGAGAAACCCGACCTGCTCCAAGCCACCCAAAATGTATTAACGCTTAAATATTTAGATGGTGGACATGGCAAAGGCTGTAATGAGCAAGATGACCGCTACACACAAATCCGCCGTGTGTTCCATCACCTGACGTTTTATGGCTTTATGCTCTGCTTTGCAGCTACAGGTGTAGCGACTTTATATCACTATTTTCTTGACCTACATGCACCTTATCCTTACCTAAGCTTGCCTGTGATTTTAGGAACTTTGGGTGGAATTGGCTTAGTTGTCGGGCCATCTGGCTTACTCTATTTAAATCTTAAACGCCATCCGTTACATGGTGACCGCGAGCAAAAACCTATAGATCGAGGCTTTATCTTCCTTCTACTTATCGTTAGCGCTTCAGGGCTAGCACTCATGGCATTTCGCAATACCCCTTACATGGCACTTTTACTGATTTTCCATTTAGCCACGGTCATGACATTCTTTATTACCATGCCATTTGGAAAGTTCGCACATGGTTTTTACCGCAGTGCTTCTTTACTCAAATTTGCCATCGAAGAACGTATTTCCAAGAAATCATAATTTCACAAAAGCATTCACTATCTTGGCGTAGTGAATGCTTTTATTGTTTTTCGGCTTAGAACACTTCATGCCTTCCCTACTTTTTACTATTGAAAATTCCTAAGCCATACATCGGCCACTTCGTGCTCGCTTTAATATTATTAATCAGCATCGCCACCAAGACTAAAGACACTGCACCGACCAAAACAGGGAAAATCAAAAAACTCCACTCGTAATGTATGCTGCTCGCGGTAAGCAAAATAACCAAAGGATTGGCACCCGCAGGTGGATGAACACATTTAAAAACTTGCATGAGTGCAATGGCACAACCCACTGAAAAAGCAATTGTAAAAATAGAAACACCCGCAAATTTTAGAAAAAACAATCCCACAAAAGCCGAAATAAGATGCCCAAATATAATATTTCTCGGCTGTGCCAAAGGAGACTGTGACACCGTATAGAGCAATACACAGGTCGCACCAAACGGCGCCATAATAAAGATATTATGTGTAAGTTTACTCAACCACAGAAGTATAAAAATACTGACTGTACCCCCAATAAGACTTCTTAAAATATCAACTTTAGTGGGCGATGGAGCCAGTTTTTCTTTGCCATGAAAGATCGAGAACATTGTTTTATTCCTCTAACAAAAAGTTGCTTTTTAAAAAGCATATAGATAAAATTCCAAATAGTACAGATCTGTACTATTTTATTTTTTGGAAAAGTTTTATGTCAAAATCTGCCTTAAAAATATTAGATACAGCCGAGAAGTTATTTAATGAAAATAGTTTTGTTGGCGTTGGCGTTGACCTGATTCGCGATGAGTCTGGCTGTTCCAAAACCACCATGTACACTTACTATAAAAATAAAAATCAATTGGTTCAGTCTGTACTGATTGCTCGTGATGAACGCTTTAAGCAAAGCCTTTTAGGTTATGTGGGAGATGCAACGGGGTTAGAGGCTATTAATAAAATTCTTGATTGGCACACCAATTGGTTTAGACAAGATTTTTTTAAGGGCTGTTTATTTGTAAGAGCGGTCGCTGAATCTAACCAAGATGATCAAGACATTATTTCTATTTCTAAAGCCCATAAGCAATGGATTAAAGTACTGATTGCGGAAAACTGTAATATACCCAATGGTGAAGCTTTATCTGAACTAATCTATACGGTGATTGAAGGGCTAATTAGCCGCTTTTTAGTCGATGGTTTCGATGAAACACTTGCGATAAATATGAAAAATTCTATTAATCAATTATTTAATATCAATCAAAATTAATAATTGCAGCCCGAGAGCTGCAATTGAATAAATGGAATTTTAGCTACGCAACTTCCCCATCAATAATGCCTTTCTCTTTTAACGCTGCTAATTCATCAGTTGTTTTAAATCTCGATAAAATTTGAGCGGTATGTTCACCGAGCTCTGGCGGTGCGTGATGATATTCAACTGGAGTATCAGACAACTTGATCGGTGAGCCAATCGTTTGAAAGTTTTCATTTAAACGATGAGGAATATTCACCACCAAATTGCGATGTACAATTTGTGGTTCAGCCAAGGCATCTTCAATAGAGTTGATAACACCTACAGGTACTTTAAGCGCATGAATCATCTCGACCCATTCTTTAGCGGTTTTCTGCAAAAAGTGCTCCGACAATAAAGGAATTAGTTCATCTCGATACTTTACTCGGTCTTGATTACGCACAAATTTTTCATTTTCGAGCAGCTCTGGATAACCAATCGCAATGCACAAATCTTTAAACTGTTTGTCGTTACCACACGCAATAATAAATTCTTTATCTTTAGCCTTAAAGGTTTGATACGGCACAATACTTGGGTGCTGATTACCCATGCGCTGTGGTGCTTTACCTGAGGCTAAATAGTTCATTCCCTGATTTGCCAGTGCCGCAACCTGCACATCAAGGAGTGACATATCAATATATTGACCACGCCCTGTGTGCGAACGTGCAATCAAGGCAGCCTGAATGGCAATGGTTGAATACAATCCAGTTTGAATGTCTACCACAGCCACACCAACCTTTTGCGCACCACCGCCTGTGACATCATAAGGCTCACCGGTAATGCTCATTAAGCCAGACATACCCTGAATAATAAAATCATAGCCGGGTTCTTCTGCACGCGGACCATCTTGCCCAAAACCGGTAATCGAGCAATACACAATGTTCGGGTTCAGCTCACTTAATGAGGTATAGTCCAAACCATATTTAGCCAAAGATCCTGTCTTGTAGTTTTCAATTACAACATCGGCAGTCTTAGCAATTTCATAAATTAAAGCCTGACCTTCGGGTGTAGTAATGTCCACAGCAACAGAATATTTATTGCGGTTGGTACACTGAAAATAGCCAGATTCACGGGTCATGTTTCCATCTTGATCAGGCATCCATGGTGGCCCCCACATACGGGTGTCATCACCAACTCGAGGACGTTCAATTTTAATCACTTCTGCGCCAAGGTCTGCCAAGATTTGTCCACACCACGGACCAGCAAGCACACGACTTAAATCTAAGACCCGAATTCCTTGTAATGCACCCATAACGATACCCTTATCTTTTAAAAAAGTGCTCTTGAAAGAACACCTCCATCTTTTAAAAATGAATGAGTTAGTTACTAAATGCCGCGATGCCTGTTTGTGCACGACCTAAAATCAAGGCATGAACGTCATGTGTACCTTCATAGGTATTTACGACTTCAAGATTAACTAAATGACGTGCCACACCAAATTCATCACTAATACCGTTTCCACCCATCATGTCGCGTGCCATGCGGGCAATATCAAGCGCCTTTCCACAGTTGTTACGCTTAATTAAAGATGTGCCTTCAACTGACGCAATGCCTTCATCTTTCATACGACCAAAACGTAAAGCTACTTGCAAGCCTAATGCAATTTCAGTTTGCATATCTGCAAGTTTCTTTTGAATCAATTGATTTGCAGCCAACGGACGACCAAATTGTTTACGGTCCATGGTGTATTGATGTGCGGTATGCCAACAGAACTCGGCAGCACCCATTGCACCCCATGCAATGCCATAGCGGGCACTATTTAGGCAAGTGAACGGACCACGTAATCCTCGAACTTCAGGGAATGCGTTTGCTTCGGGTACAAAAACGTTATCCATCACAATTTCACCCGTAATCGATGCACGTAAACCGACCTTGCCATGAATGGCAGGCGCAGATAGCCCTTCCCAACCCTTTTCTAAAATGAAGCCTCGAATATCACCCACATTACCTTCAGCAGAAACTTCTTTTGCCCACACTACAAACACATCAGCAATTGGGCTATTGGTAATCCACATTTTTGCGCCAGTTAAACGGTAACCGCCGTCAACTTTTTTAGCACGGGTAATCATACTGCCTGGGTCTGAGCCATGGTCAGGTTCTGTTAAACCAAAACAGCCAATGAATTCACCAGTTGCCAATTTAGGTAAGTACTTCTGTTTTTGCTCTTCGGTACCAAATTCATGAATTGGAACCATCACCAATGAGCTTTGCACACTCGCCATAGAGCGGTAGCCCGAATCGACATATTCAATTTCACGCGCAACCAAACCATAACTCACATAGTTCAAACCCGCGCCGCCATATTGCTCAGGAATAGTTGGCCCCAATAAGCCAAGCTCTCCCATTTCACGAAAAATAGACGGATCTGTTTTTTCATGACGGAACTGTTCAAGTACACGTGGTTGCAAGCGTTCTTGGCAATAGGCATGAGCCGCATCACGAATCATGCGTTCATCTTCGGTAAGCTGTTGCTCAATTAAAAATGGGTCTTGCCAGTTAAATTGAACTTTTGCTTTTTTTGTTGTCACCATGTGATTCATCGCATCCTCTGCTTGATTTGATCTTCTTTATTTAACTCGATGTTATGCGTGAAAAATGCAGTAATCAAACGATAAATCTTCATGCAGATATGCGACTTACGCATATTTAAAATAAGTCGCATTAAATTTAGATAATTAATTGGTTGTATTTCATTAAAAATGGCTTATTTTTAGACTAAACTCTGCTATCTGCATTTAGGTCATATGCTTTTTTGAAATATGACGACAAATAAAAGGATTTTATTTATGCGAAGAAGTATCCCGTCAATTCAGGGCCTGATTTGCTTTGAAAGTGCAGCAAAACATCTCAGTTATACCTATGCTGCCCAAGAGTTATGTATTACCCAAAGTGCGGTCTCTCGCCAAATTCAGCAGTTAGAAGATTTCTTGAGTGTTGAATTATTCATACGCACTCGGCACGGCGTTGAACTCACCATTGCAGGTCAGCAATATTTTAAAAGCATTAAACCATATTTATTAGGGCTAGAAAAATGTACGGCCGATGTGATTTCTCATAAGGGTTTAGGCGGAACATTAAAGCTAGGCGTGGTGCCTACCTTTGCAACGCGCTGGTTATTACCCAAGCTCCATCTTTTAAATCAAAAATACCCTGAAATTACAGTTCACTTAGAAACCAGTACCAAACCTTTTTTATTTAACGACAATATTTTTGATGCTGCGATTTTTGCAGGTACACAGCAGCAGATTGATCACTGGCCCGGCATACAAGCCCATTATTTAATGGATGAAGAAATTGTGCCTGTTTGCTCCCCAAGGCTGATCGAAAAGTATTTTCCAGATGCCATCATGATCAATGAAAATACCTATGACTTAAGCTGCGAGGATTTACTAAAAATTCCCCTGCTGCAACAAACCACTCGACCTAGCATTTGGCAAGAATGGTTTCTGACTCATCACATGCAACATCCAAAACCCTTTGATGGACAACGCCATGAGTTATTTTCAATGCTTGCGGTTGCTGCAAGCCATGACATGGGAATGACTCTAATTCCGCAAATGTTGATTGAATCTGAACTACAAAAAAAAGAACTTGTGATTGTTTCCAATAAAAAACTAAAAGGCAGCCGAAAGTACTATCTCATTCACTCAAGCCAAGACATCACCCCAACCATTCAAAAATTTGTTGACTGGATTCACCACGAATTAGAGCAGCTAAAAAGTAGTATAAATTAGCTCAGCAGCTTTTATTGAATACCCAATATTGCGACTTATACTCATAAAAAAAGATTGTGATTGATGAAATCACAACCTTTTTAGTTAAGCATCAATTACTTTGAATTAATGACTCATCAATTGAATGCCTGAACCACTACGTTTTGGGTCAATCAAAATTTTGGCATGTTGTTCAGGGTCGCGTAACGCTTCAAATGCACTCATAACACCCTCTAAGCCGACAACACCGGTAATAAGTGGCGAGCAGTTCACTTTACCTTCTGCAATCATGTGTAGCGCATCTCGGAACTCAAGTGGTGTATACCCCAACACAAACTGAATTTCTAACTCTTTATTAATCGCAAGTGCTGGTTCTATTTTGTCACTTTGCATGCACACCCCAACCCCGACAATTCGGGAAAACAAAGGTGCACCTTCAATAATTTGCTGTAAAACACCCGGTACGCCAACACATTCAAAAATAACAGGACGTTTTGGCAAAGCACCCAACTTATCAATCATGCGCCATCCATGCCACCATGGTAAACGTGTCGCTTGTAACTTATCAAAAAGCCCCATGCCCATATTGATCGCATCAGAAACATTGCCCAGCAAACCAAACTCTTTCCAGTTGGCAAATGGCGATGTCTGTTTAGGATCTACCACAATATCGGCACCACATTGCTCGGCAAGCTTACGGCGGTTTGGTGAAAAATCACTAGCAACCACGGTTTTAACCCCAGCCGCTTTAAGCATTAAAATAACACCTAGCCCAACAGGGCCACAGCCAATCACAATAGCAGGTTCACTGGTTTTCACACGGCTACGGCGAACGGCATGCAATGCAACTGCCATAGGTTCAGTCATGGCAGCACTATCTGCATCTAGACCATTGGGCACTTCAAACATTAAACTCGATTGAGCTAGTACTTGCTCGGCATAGCCACCCGAAGCATTTGGTGAAAGCCCTGTAGATAAATAACCATGCTGATCTACATTTAAAAGAGGCATTGCACAAACGAGTGTATCGGCTTTAAATTTATGACGAGTTTTTGGGCCATAATCTAAAATTTTGCCACAAAACTCATGACCAAGTACGAATGGATCAGTAGATTTAGCTAAACCATTAAACCCGACACGTGCGGCTAAATCATGCATGTGGTCACAGTGATGTTGCATATGTAAATCAGAGCCACAAATCCCGCATCGAACCACTTCTAATAACACCTGTCCTTTTGCAGGAGTTAATTTCGGTTGGTCTACTACTTCTAATTTTGCTTGATGACAAAGTACCGACTTCATTTGAACACTTCCTATTTCTTCTTTTTCATTTACTTGCCAGAAATAGATTTCTACAGATAAATTAATCGCCTTATCAGTTTGGTCTTTAGCAAGCCTTTGCTCATCTTTACAACTAAAAAGCAAAATACCAATGACCATTCTTTAGCCAATCTATTCTTAAATAGTCAACAGTAGACAGGCTCAGCGAGATTAAAAACAATAAAAATCTTAGTGCTTGTATCTTACACAGACTGCGTTATCTTCTTAGGCCAGAACAATGTCATCAAAATTAAAACTTAAACGAATATCTTAAGTTCAAAAAACTCAACTAAACCCCTTTTCACAAAAACATAGCAAATCCAAACTTTTATCAGTGACCCTAAACAGGCATGATGAATTGATACGAACCGATAAGAAGAAATCTATGATTACAAAAACGCTTCCCCTTACTGATATACATCGCCACCTTGATGGCAATATCCGTATTCAAACGATTTTAGAATTAGGGCAACAATACCATTTAGATTTGCCTGCCTACGACATTGAATCTTTACGCCCACACGTACAAGTGATTGACAACCAACCTGACTTATTAAGTTTTTTATCTAAGCTGGATTGGGGGGTAAAAGTATTAGCGAGTTTAGATGTCTGTAAACGCATTGCATTTGAAAATATGCAAGATGCTGCACAACAAGGCCTAGACTATGTAGAACTTCGTTTTTCGCCGGGTTACATGGGCATGACCCATCAACTACCACTTGAAGGCGTTGTTGAAGCGGTTATAGCTGGTGTAAAAGAAGGCAGTCAGACTTACGGGGTAAAAGCGAATTTAATTGGGATTATGAGCCGTACTTTTGGTCAAGAAGCCTGCGAAAAAGAATTAAATGCTCTACTTGCCCATAAAAATGATATTAAAGCTTTAGATCTTGCTGGAGATGAGCTTGGCTTTCCGGGCAATTTATTTATTGATCACTTTAAAAAAGCGCGTGATGCAGGTTGGCACATTACGGTGCATGCAGGCGAGGCTGCCGGCCCAGAAAGTATTTGGCAAGCCATTCAAGAATTAGGTGCTGAACGAATTGGACATGGTGTTAAAGCAGTTCAAGATTTGAAGCTGTTAGATTATTTAGCTAAACATAAAATTGGCATTGAATCTTGCCTCACCTCAAACATTCAAACAAACACAGTACCCTCACTAGCACAACATCCATTAAAAACTTTTTTAGAACATGGTGTGCTTGCAACGATTAATACGGATGACCCTGCTGTAGAAGGTATTGAGATACAACATGAATATTTAAGTGCTGCCCCATTGGCAGGATTAACTCCTGAGCAAATTTATACAGCTCAAGAAAACGGTCTTAAAATCGCATTTTTATCAGAACAAGAAAAAGATGAGTTAAGACAGAAATATCAA
>NZ_JANBOB010000011.1:0-203540 GCF_035615195.1 Acinetobacter sp. IK31
CTATAGCGGGTTGGCTAATAACTTCAACTGGCTGAATAGCACTTACAGGAGCAATATCTTGGGCTGTTTGTTGAACTTGGGGATTCAACACAATTTGCTGATTTTGTTGAACAGGCTCTGAAACCACAATTTCATTTGGCGCTAAAGGACGGAATGCCAATAAGCGTAAAATACACATTTCAAAACCTTGTTCTTGCGTCACGGCAAGTTGGAGGTCAGACCGCCCTTTACATGCAATTTGATAATACAGTTGTAAATCCTGAGCAGAAATCAGCTTGGACAGTTGCATGATTTTGCGATTGATTTCATCGCTATATTTCAAACTCAAATCAGGCAGATATTGCAAAATTGCCAATTCATGCAATGTCGAAATCAACTGATCAAGCACAAGTGAAACATCGAGCGCTTGATGTCTAAATTGCAATAAAAGCTGACTAACTTTTTCACGTTGGTTCTGATGAATCGCTAAAATCAAATCATAAATAATGGTGCGGTCAATTAGACCGAGCATTTCTTTAACATCTTGATGCTGTACAGCACCCTGACCATAGGCAATTGCCTGATCGGTTAAAGATAATGCATCACGCAATGAACCTTGAGCAGACTCGGCAATTTGCCAAATTGCATCTTGGTCAGAAACAATCTGTTCTTTTTCAAGAATAGTGCCAAGATGCTTTGTAATTTCATCGACAGCTAAAGGGCGCAATGTAAATTGCAAACAACGTGAAATGACCGTAATCGGCAGCTTTTGTGGATCAGTCGTTGCAAATAAAAATTTAACGTGTTCTGGTGGTTCTTCTAATGTTTTTAATAACGCATTAAAGGAATGCGTAGATAACATATGTACTTCGTCAATCAGGTAAACTTTAAAACGACCTTGCGTTGGCGCATATGGAACGTTGTCTAAAAGTTCACGCGTATCTTCTACTTTTGTTCTTGAAGCAGCATCAATTTCAATCAGGTCAATAAAACGGCCTTCATTTACCGCCTTACAAGTTGCACAGACTTCACATGGTGTAGAGGTCACACCTGTTTCACAGTTTAAACACTTGGCTAAAATACGTGCAATTGTGGTCTTCCCCACACCACGCGTTCCTGTAAATAAATAAGCATGGTGTAGACGACCGCGTTCCAATGCACTGCTTAATGCACGAGAAACATGGTTTTGCCCCACTAACTCATTGAAATTACGTGGACGGTATTTTCTAGCAAGTACTTGATACATGTATGCTCCTTGTTACAGGCATAAGCATACTTTGTTTTTAAAAGAGAGTGAACGCATAAAGCTCATATCCGTACAGATAAACTGCGAACTATACTCTTTTCCCATCCAAACCATTTATTTGACTAAGGGTGATCATGATGTAACTCCTGATCAGTGACTCCGTCATCCATCGTTTGTACCAGCCCAACCCCATCTTTAATTTCAGCCGAATAATTTCCTTTTTCGGTAAAAATTTGCATGATCGTATAGTGGTCTTTTTGACTTTGGGTGATGGTAAAGAAATTCTGATTTGGATCTCCCTGATCAAATTTCCCAGTCCACCGAACAATATCTTGGTCAACAGGCTCGATCTCTACAATTTTCCCTGTGCGGTTAATGCCATATTCCAACATTTGAAACTTAACCGTATCACCTACTTTTTTGAGTTCAATCACGTTTGGATCATACTTAATCACCATACCTTGTCCATTTTTAATCAATGGAAAATTAACATTAGAAGGCAGCTGATCCTTTTCTATTTCATTAAAAACAATTTGTTGCTTAGATAATCTTTCTTTCTCTGACGGACTCAAATTCATTGTATTTTGACGAGTAAAACCATTCTGACTTTCAACTCGCTTTAAGCTAACTTCACCTTTCTGGTTATCTGCAGATGACGTTAAAGCAGAAGAACTTTGCTGTGAAAATGCGAGCCAGATGAGAACTGCTAGCGCTAAACAAGCGATAGCAGTTCCTATTAACAATTTATTTTTTTTCATTATTTACGGCTAAAAATAGAGATTAGTTATATAAAGAAATTTTCTGTGCATTTAGGTTAATGACACTGACCGCATCAATTTTTCCTTCCTCACCCAAACGAACACCATATTTAGGGTTATATAGATACGGGTTAGAGTAAAAATTAATATTGTTGCCTCCCATCGCAGTACTCCCTAAAGGATGAGCAAAGCCTGAACCAATATTGGTTGAACCATTATGGTATAGGC
Source organism: Acinetobacter sp. IK31 (assembly GCF_035615195.1). Classification (NCBI taxonomy): domain Bacteria; kingdom Pseudomonadati; phylum Pseudomonadota; class Gammaproteobacteria; order Moraxellales; family Moraxellaceae; genus Acinetobacter; species Acinetobacter sp. IK31. The sequence continues at coordinate 2,212 of NZ_JANBOB010000011.1, forward strand.
CAAGATTATGTCCCACCTCATGACGCATCGCAGCAAAAGAACAACCTGCAATATCATTTGCACCAATCATGTTATATGAAGATGCATTAATCCATGCCCAGCCACAACCGCCATCGCCTGGTTCATTGCCTTGATAATAAACGCCATCAGCCAATACGCGTTTGCGTTCATTTTGTACGGTCGTGTCATCGCGTCCAAAAGAAATAGCTTCTTTTAAAGTTGCAGCAGGGATTTTATAAGTTAAATAGCCCACATCTCTTAAGTAAAAACGTGCATTCGAATTTTCAGCAGTTAAATTCGTTAAATTGACACCTTCAATCATTCTAAGTTTTGCAGCACTTTCACCTAAAATTGAATTTACTTCTGGACTAGAAACCAACAACATATCAATCGTATAACTATCTACTGACCAGCCTTGAGCCATGTAAATAAAACGGCGATTTTCACCCTTTTTAATGGTCGAAGACAAACCATTGGCAGCATTAATATAGGTATCAGCCGATGCATTTGACGCAATAACCACCTTATCCCCGACTTGAGCTTTAACTGGTAATTGTAAGGTTGGCTGCCAATTTGTGGTAGAAAGTTTTACCTTTAAAGCGGGTTGAGTCATATTCGGTAAAATTGCAGGAATTGTTGCCGATGAATCAATCACCTTCGTTGGTGAAGAGATCAGCTGCCAATACCCTTTATCACTGACATACATAAACTCATATTGATCGCCTGTTTTTAGCGTTAAAGTTGCTTGGCTATTAATATTGGTATTATTAATTTTTGCAGACCAAGTCGCCGTAGATTTAATAACAATTCTATCGCGATCATTTGCAGTCGCAGGAAGAGTAAAATTGGATACCCAGTTCGCATCGCCAAATGAAACTTCTGTAAGTGGACTATTTACAGCTGCTAAAGATGTTCCAATTTGCTGAACATTTAACTTCTGCGGTTTTATATATTCTGGGACCCATTTCCCTAAAGCAGAATAATATTTAAACCAATATTCAGACCCATTTTTTAATAAAAAACTGCTTGGAAATAGTAAATTTGCTTTATCTATATTGGAGTCAGCACTGGCTGTGGAAACAATTTGTACGGTTGTACCATCGCGCACATCACTTGGTAATGCAATGGTTTGTGCCCATTTGTCATTTTGAATAAGTACTTTTTGTATGGATGCAGTTGTTAATGGTACAACTTCATAGTTAGTACCATTGGTAGGGCTCACTGTCGCTAACTGAGCAATCCATTTATTTTGAGCAGTATTAAAGATGAATTGGTAAACATCCCCGCTATTTATCTTCAACACTTCTAACGGAATATTCGTATTAGAAGTATCTAAATAACTGCTATAAGCCGCACTAGAACGAATCGTAATTTTGTCTAAATTATTAGCACTTGCTGGTAAAGAGAGATTTTTGACCCAATTTCCATTTGCTAAAGAAAATTCTAAATCTGAATAACCAGATGGAATTGATCCACTATTATTATTCTGATTGGGTGAAAGTACAGTTGCGGCATATACAAGTGAAGATGCAACAATTGCTCCGATAATGAGTGATGTTTTTAATTTTAAATTCACAGCAGCCTCTTTTATTTGTTTTTAGATTTTTCGAATAGCAGATTAACAAACCATTTTTTTACAGTCAATTTTTGATCAATTATTTTTTTATTAAATTTCAATAATATGAAAAATAAATCATTTTGAAATAAAAATATGAAACCTATTAAACAATAATTTTTTTATGAGAATTACATAACTAAAAATATTGAGATAAGGAAAGTTCTATCAATTTATGTGTATTTAAAAATTATATTTATAACAAGAAAAAGAGAGAAATTTTTCTCTCTTTTTCCGCAACTGTTAAACTTGTTTAGATCATTAACTCACTTTCTTTGGAAAACTAAACCAGACAAATACAGTTAAAAGGAAGAAACAAACAGCGGAAATTGTAAGCACCCAACTATGTGCATAGCTAAAAGCTTGCTGAGCAACTGCAATTAATTGCTCTCCTAAAGGGTTTTCAAGCTTAGAAGCTAATTGCATGGTTTCACCAATCGAAATACTCGCTTTTTCAATTAAGTTCATCGGGAGTTCTTCTGGCAAAATAATTGAGCGACTATAAAACCAAGACAACATTAGACCAAAAATAGCGACACCTAAACCAGCACCGAGCTCATAGGCCATACCTTCAATCGCACCTGCTGCACTTGCTTTGTTTGGTGGTACAGAAGACATAATCGCAGCAGTCGAAGCGAGTAAGGCAATCTCAATGCTAAAACCTAAAAAGACCATACACGTCCATGCTAAAAAGTGATCGGTCGAAAAGTTAAGCTGGGCAAGTCCCCAAAGACTAAAGCCACTTATTAAAATCCCAACAGTAGATACAAGTCTAAGTCCCCATTTATTTAAACAGATTCCTGCTAATGGACCACCTAAACTAATTGCAATCATAAATGGAATAATAAACATGGCAGCTTGCAAGGGAGAAAAACCATGCACAAATTGCAACTCTTGAGACAAGAGTAATTCAAAACCAACCAAAGCAATCATTGAAACAACGGCCATGACAATACTGGTAGAGATGACTGGATGTTTAAATAACTCCAAATCAATCATTGGAGTCGTGCTTCTTTTTTGGCTACGAATGAAGTGAATTAAAGCACTTACCCCAACCACAAACATCACGACTGTGAGTACCGAGAAGTTGTACATGGCCGATTTGATCGAATAGATCAGACTTAAAATTGCCACAACCAACACTAAAGCTTGTCCTAAGTTAATTGGTTGATCGGTTTTCTCTTCCTGCTTAGGAATGATCATGACAATCATGACCAGAACAACCAAAATAATTGGGATGTTGATGAGGAATACTGCTCCCCAATGGAAATGCTCTAGTAAAAAACCACCCACTAATGGACCAAAAGCGGCACCACCGCCCCCTACTGTAGACCAAAGGCCAAGTGCAAAATTCCTTTGCTTTTCTTCGGTAAAAGCATTTCGAATTCCCGATAAAGTTGCAGGAATAAGCATGGCTGCCCCTAGCCCTAAAAGAGCACGGGAAGCAATTAAAGCATAGGCTGTTGGTGAAAAAGCAGCTGCCAGTGAACCGACTCCAAAAATTGCGGTTCCAATAAATAATAATTTTTTAAAGCCAATACGATCACCGAGTGCGCCCATCGGCAAAATCAAACCCGCCATAATCAGTGAATAAATATCAATGATCCATAAAAGCTGATTGGCAGTTAAATTCAATGCTGCACTTAAAGATGGTGTTGCAACATGCATCACCGTTGCATCAATTGTAACCGGCAAATAAATAAGGACGATGATCGTCAGGATTAACCATTTCTTTTGCATAACGCTCTTCGATATCCAAAACTTGGACATGTGTTCAAATTACGGTTATTATATACACAATTGGACACTTGTCCAACTTTAAATTTTAATGTAGTTTGTCTCGAATTCAGTCAGGTGAAATAAGCATGGCCTATCTTAATCGTGATCAACGCAGAGAAATGATTCTGCAAGCTGCCATGCAAGTTGCTTTGGCTGAAGGTTTTACAGCCATGACGGTACGTAGAATCGCAAGTGAAGCCCAAACCTCGACTGGACAAGTTCATCATCACTTTTCGTCGGGATCTCACTTAAAAGCTGAAGCTTTTTTAAAGCTTATGGAACAGCTTGATGAAATTGAACAAACCTTACAAACAAATAGTCAATTTCAAAGACTCTTCATTTTATTAGGTGCAGAAAATATAGATAAACTTCAGCCCTACTTACGATTATGGAATGAAGCTGAACTCTTGATTGAACAAGATGTAGAAATACAAAAAGCTTATAACTTGGCCATGCAAAGTTGGCATCAAACGATTGTTCAAGCAATTGAAAGTGGAAAAAAGGAAGGCGAATTTAAAGACATATCTAATTCGACAGATATTGCTTGGCGGCTTATCGCTTTTGTGTGTGGATTAGAAGGAATTTATAAACTGGGATTACAAGGTTTAACTGAAGATGACTTTAAGCGCCATACAGAAGTGATTATTCGCCTAGAATTATTATAAATGTAGAAGCTGGCATTTATTAAAATACCAGCATGGTTGAAAGTACAGAATTTAGAACCAGCCTTTGCGGCCTTTTAAAATTTGGTCGGTGCAACGTAAAGCTTCTTGAGTAAGCCCCCATAAACGATAGTCACCCGTGATTGAACCAATCTGAAAGTTATGAGTATAAGCAAAACTAAGATCACGTTCAGGATCACACCACGCACCTGAACCATTGTAGCCAATATGTCCAAAGCCATTTTTAGCACGCTTACCCATGGTAATAATACGGTGATAACCTAAACGCCAATTCATTGGAATCGGCATAACCCGATCACGTGCGTAACTTTGGATGGTACTCAATTCTTTAAATATCTCTGGACGAATCAGTTGTTGCCCATCCCATTCCCCTTGGTTTGCAAGCATTCCATAAATTTTTGCCAGACTATTTGCAGTGAAAGCGCCATTTGCTGCCGGAATAACGGTTTGCAACCCTTCATCACTAAAAAAGCTAAAATGCTTCATGCCTTTAGGAATCATGGCATCTTGAAAATCTTGAGGGTTTTGTCCCGTCCATGTAATCATTTTTTCTGAAAGTGAACTTTTACGTGGTTTAAAGCTTTTCTTCTTCTCAGATGACGCAGATACAGGTTTAGTTTCTGGTTTCGATTGAATAATTAAACGTGCTACACGATCTAATTCGCTTGCTGGTACACCAAAATATGCCCCATCTAAATCCAATGGTTCAACCAGATATTTTTGCATGAGTTGAGCTAAAGACTGACCAGTTGCTTTTTCAAGCACCCCACCAACAAGCCAACCAAATGTTAATGCCTGATAAGCATTACCCTCTCCCGCGACAAATCTTGGTTTAACAGCCGCGACCATATCTAACATATGTGGCCAGTCGAGCATTTCTCTCGCACTTTCGATGGTATTTCGAATATCAAACATACCGCTTTGATGGCTCAGCACATGACGTAATGTCATTTGCTCTTTACCATTTTGTGCAAATTCAGGCCAATAAGTCGAAATCGGTTTGTCGTATTCTAAAAAACCCTCACTTACTACAATGTGAGCTAAAGTCGCAAGTATACCTTTACCTGTAGAGTAGCAAACTGCCAAGGTATCTGGTTGCCAAGCTTCAGTTTGTGATTTTAGACCGGTGTAGATATCGACAACTTTCTGACCTCTAAAATAAACCGCTAATGCAGCTCCACCTTGTCCCGTTCTGGCATATTGAAGACGGCTAAACTGGTGAGCTAAATCAATAAAACGTTCATCTAAAATACCGTGATAGTTATGGGTATCGGCCAGTAAAATCTCTTTAATCACATGAAGTTCCTTGCATTTTTTGTTATTTTGCTCAAAAGCAGCCCAAACATCTGTTCAGGCTGCTGATATTTTTATAATGCTTTTACAGTTCCTGCAACATGCGGTTTTTGTGATTTCGTATTACGAATCAAGAAATCAGTCTTTTTGTCTGCATTGGCAGTTAAAAACTCAACTTTTGAAGGTAGGTACATTGGCAGTTTAAACCACACATCTGCTTCATAAGCATTTGGTAATTCAAGATTCGCTAGTGCTTTAGCTTTGCTCCACATACCATGCGCAATCGCTTGTTTAAAGCCAAAAGCTTTCGCAGTAATGGCATGAATATGAATTAAGTTGAAATCACCCGACACTTTCGCATAACGGCGGCCTGTGTTTTCTAAAATATCCCACTCTGCCTTAGGTACATAAGCTGGTACTTGTTCTTCTTTGGCTTTTTCGCCGACTCTTTTCTCAACCTTTTGACGAGATAAATAGGTTGTCACGCCTTCCATTACTACTTCGTTGCCAACTCTTGCCGTGGTAATAAAGTCAAACTGAACACCTTTATCATGCGGTTTTAGTTCCCCAAATTTGCATGATAATGTGAGTTTTTCTGTTACACCAATTGGTCGGGTTTGTTTAATCTGGTTACGAATATGGACTAAGCCTAAAATCGGAAATGGAAAAGTTTCTGCCGTCATCATGTGCATTTGCAAACTTTGCGACAGCACAGCCAAATAAATTGCGGGTACAAAGCCATTATTTTTAAAACCACATACTTCGTTATAAGCTTTTAAATGTTGCTGATCAATTTCAAGGCTATCTACCACGTATTCAACTTGTGGCAAGATTTTGGGACCTTTAGGCTTTTTAAAGATTAAACCTTGCACAACTTTTGGATAAGCCAATGCCGCTTTTGGTAGCTGGCTAAAATGACGAGTATTCATACCTAACCTTTTATAATTTATAGATTCTTGAATAAAAAAGGGATGCCCAAGCACCCCCTGTTTTTAGCTAAGAGTGCTTAAGCGCCTAACAAGCTTTGGCCACATACACGAACCACGTTGCCATTTACGCCTGTAGAAGCAGTTGATGCAAACCATGCAATCGTTTCTGCTACATCAACAGGTAAACCGCCTTGTTGCATTGAGTTCATACGGCGACCAGCTTCACGAATTGCAAAAGGAATCGCAGCAGTCATTTGTGTCTCAATAAAACCAGGAGCTACTGCATTAATGGTAATACCATCTTTTAAGATAGGTGCAGTAAATTTCACCAAGCCAATTACACCTGCCTTAGACGCAGCATAGTTTGTTTGACCAAGATTACCAGCAATACCACTAATTGATGATACGCAAACAATACGGCCATTTGCATTTAGACCATCGTTTTCTAACAAGTAGTCATTTACACGTTCAGCAGCAGACAAGTTAATGTTGATCACTAAATCCCAAAGCTCTGGCTTCATATTAGCCAAAGTCTTATCACGCGTAATACCCGCGTTATGAACGATAATATCTAACCCGCCTTGTTTTGCCGCAGCAGTTTTAATTTTTTCACCTGCATCAGCAGCTGTAATATCAATTGCCAATGTAGAACCACCAATGTCGGCAGCTACGCGATCAAGGTCCGCTTGTTGTTGGGGTACATCTAGACAAATGACATGTGCGCCATCACGTGCTAATACATGCGCAATTGCTTCACCAATACCACGGCTTGCACCTGTTACCAACGCAGTTTTACCTGCAAGTGGTTTTGCCCAATCTACATCAACAGCATCTGCTTTAGAAACGCGAATAACTTGACCAGACACATAAGCAGAACGCGGAGAAAGTAAGAAGCGTAAAGTTGACTCAAGGTTCACAGCAGCGCCTTCATCTACATATACAACTTGAGCAGTAATACCCTTTTTAAATTCTTTACCTACAGATTTGATAAAACCTTCAAGTGCACGTTGGGCAATTGCCTGTTTTACAGTTTTTGCAGTTTCTGGTGTTGTACCAATCACAATCACACGGCCAGAAGTTGCAACTTGACGTGAGATCGGGTTAAAGAATTTATAAAGCTCATTTAACTGTTCTGAGTTTTGAATTCCAGAAGCATCAAATACAACTGCTTTAAATTTTGATTCTTTATCGCCTGCATTAAATGGACGTAAATTTAAACCAACTTTTGCAGCTTCTTGTTGTAATGCAACATTATTGCCTACATAGCTGTCTGCATGAATATTGCTAAGTACTTGTGCAATCGCACCAGACAATACACTTGACGGCGCCGCGCCAACCAATACTGCCCCATTCACTACCGGCTGAGCATTTTCAAAACGCTCTAAGGCTACAGGGGATGGTAAACCCAAATTTTTAACAACGAATTTACCAATTGGAGATTGTGTAAATGCTTGGTATTGATCAGTCATGATTATTATCTCTCAAAAAAATGATTTTCTACGACAGGCTTCATTATGTTAGGAAATGCGGAGAAACAATATGAAAGCAGTCGTTCATTAGAGTCATCCCAAATCATACTTGAGTTGATCTTTTGATGTCTTGACCTGAATGCTATCTACAATGTCATTCTAGTCAATACAGGTCTATTTGAATTGTGTTAAGGTAGCGTATAAGAATATCGTTAATATGCTTGGAAAAGCCTTATGAGCAAAACAACTCAAGAAAATCCAGCAGTCGAGAATTCTGCTCAGGAAAAAGTGTCAAATACATCAAAGTCGGCTTCTAACACGGCTAAGCGTAACAGCACAACTCCTAAAGCAGCAACTAATACTCCAAAAACGACACGTACTCGTTCAACGACTGCACCTGCACGAAGCCCTCGTAATAAGAGCGCAGCTTCTGCACCCCCTTCTACATCTTCTAATAATGTAGCTGCAGCACCAAAAGCAACAAAAACCAAAACTTCTGTTCCACAGGATAAAACCATGAGCCAAAACACTGTTCGCCGCGTTGCAATTATTGGCGGCAACCGAATTCCATTTGCACGTTCAAATACCGCTTATTTTAAAGCGTCAAATTCAGACATGTTGACAGCAGCATTAAATGGTCTGGTTGAGCGCTTTAATTTACAAGGCAAACGTATTGGCGAAGTCGTTGCTGGTGCTGTTTTAAAACATAGCCGTGACTTCAACATGACTCGTGAAGTTGTATTAAGCACAGATCTTGCACCTGAAACTCCTGCTTATGACATCCAAATTGCTTGTGGTACAGGTTTACAAGCTGCTTTTGTTGTGGCAAACAAAATTGCGCTTGGTCAAATTGATGTCGGTATTGCAGGCGGTGTAGACACCACTTCTGATGCACCAATCGCTGTTGGTGATGGCTTACGTAAAGTATTACTTGAGCTCAACGTTGCGAAAACTGGTAAAGACCGTCTTAAAGCATTAACAAAAATTGATTTTAAAAAGCTTCTTGATGCACCAAGCAATGGTGAACCACGTACTGGCCTTTCAATGGGTGAACACCAAGCAATTACTGCATTAGAATGGGGTATTACTCGCGAAGCTCAAGACGAACTCGCTGCAAGCAGCCATCAAAAACTTGCTGCTGCTTATGAGCGCGGTTTCTTTGACGACTTAATCACTCCATTCTTAGGTCTTAACCGTGACAACAACTTACGTGCAGACAGTACAGTTGAAAAACTTGCTAAATTAAAGCCTGTTTTCGGTAAAGGCGAAACTGCAACAATGACAGCGGGTAACTCAACTCCGTTGACTGATGGTGCATCTGTTGTGTTACTTGCTTCTGAAGAATGGGCAAAAGAAAACGGTCATGAAGTTTTAGCTTACCTTTCTTTCTCAGAAACCGCTGCTGTGGACTTCATTGGTAAAAATGGCCCTAAAGAAGGCTTATTGATGGCTCCTGCTTATGCAGTACCTCGTATGCTTAAGCGCGCTAACCTTAAACTTCAAGATTTTGATTTCTACGAAATTCATGAAGCATTTGCCTCTCAAGTATTATCTACTTTAAAAGCATGGGAAGACGAAAAATTCTGTAAAGAACGTCTTGGCTTAGATGCCCCTTTAGGTTCAATTGACCGCTCTAAACTGAACGTAAATGGTTCATCTTTAGGTGCAGGTCACCCATTTGCTGCAACTGGTGGTCGTATCTTAGCAACTGCTGCTAAATTGATTAATCAAAAAGGTTCAGGCCGCGCATTAATCTCTATCTGTACAGCAGGTGGTGAAGGTGTAGTTGCAATTGTAGAGAAATAATTTCTACATCTAACTACAAAAAATAAGCACCCATTTGGGTGCTTATTTGATTTTAGGATTTATAAATTTAGTGCAGTGATGCAGCTTTTGCTTCAGGGAAAAACTTATCTTCGATATGGTCATAACACCATTGGAAAATGAAGGTATAGACCAAAATACAAAGCGTTAAACCAATATCTAAAATAAGCGCATCAATGACACTCATTTGTAGCATATAAGCAATCATTGGCACTGTTGCAATAAGCAAACCACCTTCAAAACCAACCGCATGTAAAATCCGCACAGGGATTGTTCTTTCCCAATTATATTTATGCTCTACTTTTTCAAAGTAGTGGTTAAAAATCATATTCCAGAAAACTGAAACCACTGCCATAAACACACCGAGTGTGCCGGTGACATCCATCGGCATATCAAAAATAAAACTTAATGCAATCGCAATGATGACCAATAAAATTCCTTCATAACTGATTGCATGAATGAGCCTTCTCTTGGAAATCAACATTTTTAAATACTCAATAATACTTGGATAAGACATATTTTATTTTTATAATGTTGATTAATCCAATCAGGTTCTTTCAGTTTTTTTGACAGATGAATATTAATCAAGAACAACTACTCATGTTTCAAGCAGTGATTGAAACAGGCTCCTTTTCAGCAGCAGCGCGTAAACTTGGAAAAGTCCCTTCGGCTGTAAGCATGTCTATTGCCAACTTAGAAATTGATCTGAACTTAACCTTATTTGATCGTAAGGGCCGTGAACCCGTTCCTACTGATCAAGCACGGGTCTTATATGAAAAGACTTCTCAGCTTTTAATTGAGATGAACCAGTGGAAACAACATGCACATGCATTAAGCACAGGTTTAGAAGCTAACTTAACAATTGTGATCGTCTCTGAATTACTACACACCAACTGGACCGACTATATTTGCCTTTTAGAAAGTCGTTTCCCTGACCTGCAAATTAATATTGTTTCGGCTCCTCAAGAAGATGCTTTACAAATGTTACTAGATGGTTCAGCCCAACTTGCACTCATGTTTGAACGTGAACATCTGGACAACCGAGAACAATTTGTTGAGCTCAAACGCGAGGCTTTAATTCCAGTTATTGCAAAAAATCACCCACTTGCAACCCAAAATCAGGTTTCTTACGAACAAATCCTTACCACACGGCAAATTGTGGTCGCAAGTCGAGATGAGACGTTGAAACCTGAATTACTGTTTTCAAAACATTACTGGCGTACAGACAACCACCACTCTGCTTGCTTAATGATTTTACGTAATCTAGGTTGGGGAGTTCTTCCGCAAGAAATGTTTAAAGAAAATCCTGAATTAAAAAACAAGCTTAAAGTATTGGATTTATTAGATTTCACTCCAAGATTTGAATATTATGTCGACTTGGTCTGGAGCCGCGAAAGTGAACTTGGTGCAGCAGCCAGATTTCTTATTGAATATATCCGAAAGCAACGAACACAACATGCACCTTAATATTGTTTAAATTTAGATGCATAACCTAAACGTTTTTATTTGAAATATAACAATTGATATATCGACAGCATGAATATACTTTGTGCTATAAAGAAAACATAAGATTTTTTATTGAAGATGTTGAATATCAATGACTCATACAGCACTTGACCAATTAAAAACATTAACGACCGTTGTTGCCGATAGTAGTGACCTTGATGCAATTCGTAAATTTCGTCCTCTAGATGCGACGACCAATCCTTCGTTGATTACAGCAGCAGCAGAACAACCAGAAAGTAAAGAACTCATTGAAGATGCTTATTATCAAGCCAAAGAAGAAGGCTATAGCAACGATGAACTGATTGAACGAACCATTGATATTTTAACCGTAAAATTTGGTGTAGAAATTTTAAAACTGATTGAAGGTCGGGTTTCGACTGAAGTTGATGCTGCTCTTTCATATAACACTGAAGCGACCATTCAGAAAGCGCATGAATTATGTGAGCTTTACAAAGGTTATGGTATTGACCAGTCACGTATTCTTATTAAAATCGCGTCGACTTGGGAAGGTATTCAAGCTGCTAAAGTGCTTGAAGCGGAAGGGATTGCTTGTAACCTCACTCTGCTTTTCGGTTTACATCAAGCTCAAGCCTGTGCAGATGCAAAAGTAACTTTAATTTCACCATTTGTAGGCCGTATTCTAGACTGGTACAAAAAGGCTGAAGGTGTCGATTCTTATCCAATTGAAAAAGACCCAGGCGTGGTTTCAGTTAAAAAAATCTATACCTATTACAAGCAACAAAATATTCCAACTCAAGTGATGGGTGCGAGCTTCCGTAGTATCGATCAAGTTCTTGGACTTGCTGGTTGCGATTTACTAACGATCTCTCCGGGCTTACTTACCCAGCTCGAGCAAGATACACGTACAGTTGATGCAGCTCTTGATGCAACTAAATCAAAACAAGCAGAAGCTATTGTTAGACCAGCTCAAGATGAACAAAGTTTTAAAGACGAACTTAATCATGACTTAATGGCATTCCAGCTTTTACAAGGTGGTGTCGATGGCTTTATTAAAGCTCGTGACCAATTAAGTTTTTTATTACGTCAATCTTTTGGAATTGATGCGGAAATTAAACCTTAAAAAACTGCACTTTTCATACAAAATCACCGATTTTTGTTATCATGGCAAAAATCGGTTTTTTATTGGGTTTCTCGTGTTCGGTATAACAGATTTAACAACATATATTATCGGTACGTTCCTAATTGTGTTATTGCCGGGACCCAATTCTCTTTATGTAATGTCAATTGCTTCACGTTACGGCATTAAAACTGGATATATGGGTGCATTAGGTATTTTTACCGGTGATCTTATTTTAATGCTATGTACCGTACTAGGTGCAGCTTCTTTATTAAAAGCATTCCCATGGGTATTTGTTATTCTTAAATTAACAGGTGCACTTTATCTATCTTATTTAGGCTTTAAGCTCTTACAAGGTAGTATTCAACGCTGGAAACAACGTAATCAACCACAACCAGAAATGGCTGATTTACCCGCTTTAGATAAAATTCATCCTTATAAAACAGCATTAAGCATTAGTTTACTCAACCCTAAAGCGATTTTATTTTTCTTATCTTTCTTTGTCCAATTTGTTGAACCCGATTATGCCTACCCAGCACTAAGTTTTTTAATTTTAGCGATTATTTTACAAGTGATTAGCTTTAGTTATTTAACGGCATTAATCTTCTCTGGAATTAAACTTTCAGCATTTTTTAAACAGAACCATAAAATTGCAGCAAGTAGTATTTTTTTAGTAGGGATTCTATTTTTTGGATTCGGTTTAAAACTGGCAACTTCAACAATCTATTAATCTTTACCCTAGTTTTTGCATTATAAAGTTAAAATATGATGAACTGCTAAAATGCTAGCATGCCATCTGTTTTAACTTCATTGAGCACAAAAAATGTTCTAACTTGTCTTACTCCTGGTAAGGCAATAATTTTTTCACTATGAAATCGATTGAAAGCTGCTAAATCTTTAACACGAATTTTTAGAAAATAATCGACCTCTCCCGCCACCAGATAACATTCCAGAACATTCTCCAAATCACCTGCCGCCTGTTCAAAGGCCTGAAAGCTATCGGGTGTTGAACGATCCAGAACCACACCGACTAGCACCACCGTATCACGCTGCACCATACTCGGATTGATCCGAGCACGCACATCTAAAATTGCTCCAATTTTAAAAAGACGCTGTGTGTGATTCCAACAAGATGAAGTGCTTATGCCTACAAGTTTGGCCAGTTCAGCATTACTTAAACGTCCACTCTCTTGTAAAGCGCGCATAATTTTAAGTTCAAGCACTGTCAAATTTTCAGTCTGCTCTTCCATAAAACAATATCCCAAATTTAGTATCACTTATGAAAGGAATAATAGCATTATTCAATATTTCGAAAATATTATTTCTATTTCAAATCAAAAATAGAAAGCACCTTCTTTAAAAAAATTGTTAGATTTACCTAGCTGAAAGCAAAGACAGAAACATATTAATTTTTCAGGGATTTAGAACATTTAGCTATGCAAAAGATTCTTCAAGATTTTTCAATTCCAGCTGTATTTGCTGGCTTTATTACTTTTTTAATCGGTATTAGTGTTTCAGCCATTTTAGTGATTCAGGCGGCTCAAGCTTTAGGTGCTTCACCCGAGCAAATCACCTCATGGTTTTGGGCTTTAGGCTTAGGTATTGGTTTATCAGGATTCATACTTTCTTGGAAATTTAAATATCCTGTAGCGACAGCCTGGTCAACTGCTGGCCTCGCTTTAATTATGGCAACAGGTAGTGGCTATAGCATAAATGAAGCGATTGGTGCTTTTTTAATAGGTGGTTTACTGACTGCTATTTTAGGCTTTTCAGGTATATTTCAAAAAGCACTTTCATATATTCCTCAAAGTTTAACCAGTGCCATGCTTGCAGGTGTTTTACTCAAATTTGGTATTTCCCTGTTCGCCAGTTTACAAAATAATTGGGAATTCGTTTTATCTTTGCTCGTTATTTATGTAATAACAAAAAAATTATGGCCCCGCTATAGCATTGTATTCACGGCACTTGCGGGTATTGCCCTATGCCCTGTATTTTTAGAATTTCATATGCCTACACTTCAGTGGTCTTTGGCTAAACCTGTTTGGATTAGTCCTGATTTTAGCTGGTCAGCACTTTTGGGATTAGCTCTGCCACTTTTTGTGATTAGCATGGCTTCGCAATATTTACCCGGAATTGCCATGATCAAAAGTTATGGCTATAAACCGCATGTTAATCAACTGATTGGCTGGACAGGTTTAACCCAAGTTGTACTGGCACCTTTTGGTTGTTATAGCGTAAATATTGCTGCGATTAGTGCAGCGGTAAGCTTAGATGATCAAGTCCACCCAGACCCAAGTAAACGATATATTGCAGGCATGAGCTGTGGTTTTTTCTATATTTTAATTGGCCTGTTTGCTGCAACACTGACAAGTTTGCTGATGTCTTTTCCACATATTTTTATTGTAGCTTTAGCAGGTATTGCATTATTTGGTACGATCAGCCACAACATTGCAATTGCCTTCGCTCAAGTTGAAGACCGTGAAGCTGCATTATTTACCTTCTTATGTAGTGCTTCAGGCATTCAATTTTTCGGTATTGGCTCAGCCTTTTGGGGACTTATTGTAGGTGTAGTTGTATATTTTATTTTAAAACTTAAAGTCAAAAAAAGTTAATAAAAAAGCGTTCATAGCCCCTATTTTCAATGCTATGAACGCTTTTCATCTATTTCCTATAACTCTCTTACTACAACTGATTTTGCCATTTTGTCATGCCATCCTTGTTTTTTTGCATCAAATGCGACCCAAAAAAGACCAATACCAAAGACTAAAATTGATGGAATATAGCCAATATATCGAATAATACTCTGCATGACTGTGAGCTTATTACCTGTTTTTTCATCTAAAACTTTTAATCGCATCAATCGTTTACCTGGAGTACCTGCAAAATACAGCCAACATAAAATTGAATACAATAAAGGAAATATATAGTTCACGATTAAATCGAACCAATAATTTTGAGGCTTAGTACTTAAGCCCGTGGCAAAGACTAAATCATAATCCCCCTGATAAAAAATCCATGCCGCAGGAATAACCGCCAAAAAAAGAATAAGAGTATCAATAATCATTGCACCAAATCTTAACCAGAACCCTGCATACTCATACTTATAAGTCATGCTCACCTCGCTTTGTTATTGTTTAATCGCTACAAACGCTTTTACAATTTTACTTTCATCCTAAATTAAACTTTTTTATTTTTAAATACTTAAATAAATTTAAAAATTTCTACTTTTATATTTTATTGTAATAATTTCGATCAAAAAAACGTTATTGCATCAATATTCATCATAAAAACTAATTTAATTATTTAGAACTGAAATTTTTCGTTTCAGTTCTATTGAAATAGTTTTATAGACAACTAAAAATACAAATACATATTATATCTATTTCCAGAATAAAATATCTAATTTAAATTCTTTTTTTAATAATAATGCTGCAAATAATAGAGCTAATCCAATAATAATTAAAAAAACACTTAAACTGAATAATCCACAAATAACAGCTATACTGCCTAATATAGCTAAAACATAAAATATAATTACACTGAGTGTTGGCATTTCAATTTATTCCACTACTTAAAAATAAAAGCAATTTATTCTATCGAGTTTATAAACGATTGCTGTTTTCAAATGTTTGCTACACTATTAATTTGTATCATTATACATTGAACATGTTATTAAACTTATTTAAGTGTTACTTTACTTTAATAACAAGTGATGTATTTCACATAAATTTTATTTAACTTCAAAGTAATGTTTTTCAGTTATAAGTTTAATTTTTAGATTTTTATATAACCGTTCTTTTGAGTCTTCCCGTGAAGGGACAATTTTTTCTGCAAATTTATCTTCGGTCATCAATCTGGCATAAGTTTTATAGCCAATCACTAACTTTTCGGGTTCTTTACCTGTTTGACGAAATTCTTCAATGAGTTTATTGACTTTCTTTGCTGTTAAATCAGCCATCTTCCTCTCTCCCCTTAATTTACTATTTTGTTATACGTTTTCTATATGACAGAAATATGTACGGTAATTTTTTTTAATTTTCATGTAAATATTATCGATTATTTAGCAATGCCGCTTAAACACCATCACAACCAATAGAAAAATAGATACAAATATATGATTTAAAATAATTTTATTTAATTTTCCTTTCTTGTAATCGAATAGATGTCTACCTAGAATGAAATATGTTAATCTTTAATTAATAAATGCTTCATACATATAACAACTGTAAATAAGAGGAATAACATTATGAATTACCAACATATTATTGTACCTGTCGATGGTTCTGAAATTTCATTAGCAGCAGCAAGACAAGCAGCTCATATTGCAAAGGCTTTTGGAAGTAAATTGACTGCTATTAGCTTAGTTGCGGTAGATCCTTTTAGCGGTGTAGATTTTTATTACATCTCACCTGTTGTAAAAGATTATTTTGTTGAAGCACGCGCAAATGCAGAAAAAACTCTCGCAAAAGTAAAAGCTTTATGTGCCGAAGAAGGTATTGATGCTGAAACTCAAATTATCCAAGGTGAGATTTCTTCAGATGGCATCCTTAAAGCAGTAGAAGGCTTAGGTTCCGATTTGATTGTGATTGGTTCTCATGGACGCAAAGGCTTCCAAAAGCTTATTTTGGGTAGTTTTGCTCAAGATGTTTTAAACAGTACTAAAATTCAGGTATTGGTTGTAAAAGAATAAACTTTTTTAGATGCACAGGACCCAATCCAACGATTGGGTTTTTTAATAAAACCTATTGTATAAATTTTATACTAGCTAAAAACCCAGATAGAATAGTTTCTTATTCTTCCAATTTCGTGAGTCACGCCAATGAAGTAAGTCTTTTTTCTCATCATTTTTTCTTTCTTTGATGTGCAAAATAGACTTTTTTTGTGATTTAACGTCTCTGCTTAAAACTACTTTTTCCTATTTTGTACATCCTGTATTTATGAGGTTTTCTATGACTCAGCAGGCATGTGTAATATCACAACTCACTTTAGAATTTTCATCTAAAGTTATGTTTAAACAATTAAATTTTAGTCTTGAATCGAACCAGATAGCGGCTTTAATTGGCCGTAATGGGCAAGGCAAATCTTTGCTTATACAAATGTTAAATCAGACGCTTAGCTTAGATTCAATTCTTACATCTGGGCAAATATCGTGGCATATAAAACATGCATATTTACCTCAATTGCATCGGTTAACAGGACTGACCATAGCCGAAGCATTAGATATCGTAGACATTTATCAAGCTTTTAAAAGAGTTGAGCAAGGCGTTGCCAGCTTCAATGATTATGATTTATTGGAAAGCAAATGGGATTTACCCATCTTATGGAATAACTTATTAGAGTCTGCTCATTTGCCCACTGATTTAGACTTTCCAGTTAAAAATCTAAGCGAAGGTCAAAAAACTAAATTGGCATTAAGTTGTTTATTTTTAAAATCAGATCATTATTTACTGCTTGATGAACCCAGTAATCATCTAGATCAGGAATCTAGAAAATGGTTAATTGATCAGTTGAAGAAACACCCCGCAGGTGCGCTTATCATTAGTCATGACCGAACTTTGTTGAATGAAGTAGATCATATTTATCATTTAAATGAACATGGTTTACATCACACAACAGGAAACTATGAGAAATTTGATGAGCAATATCAAACTAACATTGCGGCTTTAGAACAATCTATTCAACAAAACCAACGCGACGTTAAACACATGAAGCAAAAGCAACATGAAGTATTAATGAAAGCTCAAAAACGTGAACGTGCTGGCAATAAATTACGCGAATCAAATTCTCAAGCCAAAATTCTGCTCGATTTTAAAAAGGAACAAGCAGGTCAAAGTATTGCGGCTATACAGTCTCAGCACCAACGACAAATTTCAAATAGTCAAAATGATTTAAAAGACAAAAAAATGCGTCTTGAGACCGTTAAGCCGCAACAGTTTGTCTTCCCTACTTTCCATAAAAAATCTGGAGAAATTCTTCGAATTAAAAAACTCAAACTAAAATATGGAACTCACAAACCCATAGATTTAGCTGTACAGGCAGCCCAAAAAATCCACATAACGGGTCCAAATGGTATTGGAAAATCAACACTACTTAAAGCAATTAATGCACAGAAGAATCAGTCCTGTGACAGCATTCAATTATTTGTAGAGTGCTTTTATCTCGATCAAAACTTTAGCTTTTTATGTGATGAGATGACTGTTATTGAGAATTTAACTCGCATGAATAAGGAGCTTTCAGAATTAGAATGGAGAAATTTATTAGGTCAACTTCGAATTCGCGGTGATAAAAGTACTTATCTCTTATCACAACTAAGTGGTGGAGAAAAACTCAAAGTAGCTTTATTGGCACTTAGCCAGATCCACCCTACACCGGAACTCCTGTTATTAGATGAACCGGAAAATCATTTAGATATTGAATCTAGAGAATTATTAGCTACTGCTATTCAGAGCTATGAAGGTGCTGTATTACTCATTTCACATGATCAAACATTTGTTGAAAGTTGTGGCATTCATGAGTCCTTTTCTTTAACCGAATAATGAGTATCTATACCATTTTTTAAATTTACTAGCTCTCATGTGAAAGCTAGTAAATTTTATCAACTATTATTTTTTTACTTTATTTAATATTTCGACATCTAGACTATATTTCACTGTTTTATTTTTACGAGCACTATTACGCATTTGATAAACTTGAACAATATAATCGCCATCCACAGGTAAAGTGAGCTCTCCTTTAAAGCCTACAGTTGAGCCAATTAATAATGCATTATCTTTACCTGGTTTTTTCCCCGGTGCAAAAATATTGACATAGGCTAAATTACTAAGACTATTAATATTAAATTTCAATATTTGCCCATTCTTTGCATAAATCCTATATCTCACATCATCATAACCCTGAAATTTTCCAGTTAATGTGGTATGTGTTGAACCTTGTAAAAAATTAACTTTTTCCTCAACATTTTTTGCTAAAACAGTGAATGATGTAGTTGAAATGAGTATAGATAATAATAAAGTTTTAATGATTTTTTTCAATTTCTAACCCTCAAAATATTTTTAAATTATTATATTAAAAATAATTTTTATAAAATTTTAATTTATGTATGAGTTTCATAAGTAGTAGTTGTTTTTTATAATTAGTAACAAATAAGGTATCTTAGAAATCTAAATTATAGTTTTACTTATTTAAAAAATTAAAGCGTATGATTGTTCAATAAATAAGGAAGAATCTTGAATGAATATTACGATTCGTGATGAACGAAATGAGGATATTGAAGCAATAGAAAAACTAACAGAAGCAGCTTTTCAAAATGCTGAGCACACGAGTCATACCGAGCATTTTATTGTGAATAGTTTAAGAAACCACGGACAACTTACAGTCTCACTAGTTGCGATTGAAGATAGCGCTATTGTTGGGCATGTTACTATTTCTCCAGTTCAAATAAGTTCAGGGGAAATGGGATGGTATGGTTTAGGGCCTATTTCGGTTCATCCAAATAAACAAGGGCTTGGTATTGGCTCACTTTTGATGAATAAATCACTAGAAAAATTAAAAAACTTAGATGCAAAAGGATGTGTTTTACTCGGTGACCCCAAATATTACAGCCGATTTGGTTTTAGAACCTATCCCGAACTCATTTTGCCTGATGTGCCAAGTGAGTATTTCCAAGCTTTAAGCTTCTCGGGCAATATTGCTAAAGGGTATGTCAGCTATCATGAGGCATTTAATGCAACACAATAATTAAAAATTTTAATCTTTAAAAAGAAAACTCCTCAGAACAGGAGTTTTCTTTTTTATTTGAGCTGAGCAATATTTATATAAATAATCTGGCTTTATTTAACACGCTCAATCTGAAAAACTTCGATATCGGTAGGCTTAACTCTATGTGTATCCACCTCTCCTACAACACGTACTTTATCTCCAGCTTTTAATTGTAGAGGCTTCCACAAGTCATCATCAATATCAATTACAATTGAACCCGTAGCATCTTTAAACTCAAAATGATCACCTGCAATATGCTTTACGATGGTGCCTGTTAAGGTTACTCCAGATTCATCAGCCAAGTTTTTTGCTTTAGACACCGTGACTACATTTTTTGTCGCTTCTTTTAACAAAACAGCATCTGGTTTAGCCAATACCGCATTACTACCCAATAAAGCCAACCCAGTGAGTGTTGCTAAGAATATTTTTTTCATTACCATGACCTACTTTTAATGTTCTTAGTTATATAAACAAATTCTTTTAAAGTTATAGATTTAGCTTTTGTGATTTTTTGTATCTTATTAGAGTCTTTGTTTAATGAGGATGAATAAAAATACCAAATAATTTCTTTAAATTTTCTCTTCCGATAACTATTTTATAGCGTATTGTTGTTTCGTTAATTTACTTAAGAAAGAGTTTTCCTTAAGTAAATTAAACTGACTACTAAAAATATCTCTTAATTGTTAAACGACGAGTTGTCCTAAATCCAATAAAACATTCATGGCTTCTGTCTCATCTGTTGTTTGCATAACAATCATTCGATCATATGAAATTCCACCAATCTCAATATAAATTTTCGGATGTGGAAGCTGAGGAATATAGACTTTTAGGGGTTGATAAAGAGCAAGAAGATAACCAAATGAATCATAAGGATAATGATCATTTTTTAATGTCTTCTTTACCACAACATAAGTATTCAATATGTCTAGAATAAAACCATATTCATTTTCAGAATGAAATTTAGCATCCATACCCACCTCCTTGATTAATTAATATTTTTATAATCAAATTTAAAGGTTAAATTTCTGATCTGATGGCATTTGAATCAATTTATTTTAAATATAGGGTTATATTTAAAATGATCCGTGTTGAATATAAATATATTTAAAACCAACCATACTAGTCAACATATTTTGAACAGTGCCATTAAAAATAAATATTGTGAGTTACAAATCACATTTTCAGATGATAATAAAAAGATATAAAAAAGCCCATCTTACGATGGGCTTCGGTATTCATCTGGGTTATGAATCATTGTCCATTGAATGAGGGGTGGTCGTTTTATCTTGCTGTTTTGTGTCATTTTCACCTTGGCAAGCACTCACACTTAAAGAAATAATGGCAGCTAAACTTAAGGTAGCCATAATTTTTTTCATATTTCACCTCATAAATTATTCAGATAGTGAGTTAATAAATACTTTTTATTAGTTTTACGTTCAGCATACGTTTCTAGGCTTTTTTGTAGATTTAACGCAAAAATGTAAAGCTCTTTCATTTTATTTTTAAATATCAACTTAATATTTGGCGATTAAACATTAACAGAATGTCTGAGCGTTTTAATGAGTAATTCATATAAGTGATCTACAGCTTTTGACTCTAAGGATGACCGACTTCGATAAACAGCAGTCTCCATAGGCTCTAAAGGTCCGAGGCCATGATCAGCACCTAATATGGTTAAGTGTTCAGGTGCACTACACTGCGTGAACACGGCGATTGCTAAACCACTTTCAACTGCTGCGATTTGACCTGCTAAACTTGAACTATTGTATACAGCACGATAACAGCGTCCTTGTAATGCTAAAGAATGAATAGCACTCTTTTTGGCTTGGCTCGTACTTTCATAAACGGCAATTGGAAGTGGGTCTTCTCGCCAGAGTTCAAATTGTGGAGAGCCTACCCATACCATTGGTTCATGAAATAAAAGTGTTCCTTGACGAGCGTTATCTCTCGAAATTAAAGCCAAATCTATATCACCACTCTCTACTCGTGGAATTAATGAAGTCGATTGCTCACAGATCAACTCGATTTCAACACCTCCATAACGCGGCGCAAAACGCTTAAGTACGGGTGTTAAATATTTAGAAGCATAATCATCGGGCACTCCAAGGCGTATACGACCCGTTAATTCATCTCCATGAAATGCCATTTGTGCTTCTGCATGCAAATCGAGAATACGGCGTGCATAACCTAAAAGTAGTTGTCCTTGAGAGGTTAATTCAATTTGTCTGTGCGTTCGTATTAAAAGTTGGCAATGTAGCGCTTCTTCTAATTTTTTTAATTGCATGCTAACAGCAGATTGTGAACGATATAACTCAGGCGCCGCATTTGATAATGAACCTGTATCTACTACTGTGACAAAACACTTTAGCCAATCAATTTGTAAGTTTTTTATATTCATTACAATGTATCTATTCGATTTTCAAATAGTATATAAAAGAATTATACGCTTTTCTTTATTTATTCTCTCTTCCATACTGAATTTAGAAAAGGTAAAACAATTCACTTTTGTTAAAGAAACTATCTGTGAATTGATTAATGTCTAAATCACACGGTAATAGCAACACCTACTAACAATTTCATCATTTCGTATTTCTTAGGTATTACGCACTAGGAGGAGGTTTTATGCGCCTAAATAAACAGATGCTTGCATCACAGAGTGCAACATCCGCTTTTGTTTTACTCTGGGGTAGTGCCGCAATTTTTACTCGATGGGGACTTGATAATGCCTCACCCATAGCATTATTAATTCTGCGCTTTTCTACTGCTTTCATTATTCTGTTTGTACTTACTCTTTTTCGAAAAAGGCTTTTACCCAAACATGGAACTCGAAAACAAGTTCTGCTTACTGGCCTTCTTATTATTGCTGGTTATTCGATATGCTACTTTAAAGCCATGGCGCATGGGGTTACACCTGGCTTAATGGCGACAATTATGGGAATACAGCCAATCTTAACCCTTTGTCTTATTGAAAAGAGCTGGCCAAAAGAAAAACTTCTGGGCTTATGCATTTCATTGGCCGGACTCATGCTTTTAGTGTGGAAAAGCCTGTCAATGTCATTTATTGCCCCAATTGGAATGCTGTTTGCCTTGACTGCTCTCCTATGTATGACTTTTGGGGCCATCATGCAAAAGAACATTCAACAAGCCCCTACAGATGTCTTACCGCTACAATATATAGTCAGTCTGGTAGTCTGCCTGTTTTTGGTTCCTTTTGAACATTTTGAAGTACATTGGAATTCACAACTGATTATTTCTATTTTATTTCTTGGAATCTTAATTTCTGTAGTGGCCCAACTTTTACTTTATCGGCTTTTAAATCAGGGCAATATTGTAAATGTGACAAGCCTGTTCTATCTGGTTCCTATTGTTACTGCAATTTTAGATTTTTTAATTTTAAAAAATAAGTTACCGCTGGCAGGCTTAATAGGAATGATTGCAATTTTGCTAGGCTTAATGCTTGTATTCAAAAAAAATAAAGCCCTCGACTGAAGGCTTTATTTTAAGTAATAAATTTAATCTAAATTTTTCCAGTTTTTACCAATCTGAGCTAATGCTGGAAGTTCATCACTATTAAAAACATTAGAATTGCGGTCAATAGCAAATCGATAGATGGGTACAGAATCAGCTTCAGTTTTCTTAAAGAAATTGAAGTTTTCAGTAGGGTGATAATTACCAACTTCTGTAGATTTCATTGCTGTTCCTGAGGGTATATGAATATAACTTTCACACTCTACTTCAACATTATTTCCAGCAAGATCTTGGTAGGAAAATTTCATGTTTTCATCCTTTCTAAATTTTTATGATTGAGAAAAACTTAACATGCTATCCAGCTAGATTATTGAAACTTTTCTCAACTAATTGTTTAAGTGTGTACGTTTAGTTAAAACTAGAATTTATCAAAAATAAAAATCTTATTACCAAATGCTTGTGCTCTAACTCACAATCCCAACACTTTTAAAGCTCGCTCATCAAGTTCTTTGAGCTCATCAAGTGTATATAACCGCCCTTCTGGATCAAAGAACTTATCAAAGTCGAATTGCCCTTCTTTATATAGTTGATATCTTTTAGGCCCTAACCACTCTTTTTGAAAGAAATCATCCGTCAGTTTAAAAAACTCTTTAAAAGAAGTATTTGCATCTAGCTGACCAGTTAATTGTTCACGCTCATCTTTAGGAATATCCTTAAATTTCCTTTCATCCATAATGAAAACTCGACTTCCAATAAGCTGACCATCCTCGTGAGTTGGAACTAAAATACTGCGGCAATGCGGATGCAAAGGAGGAACTTTTTTTGTCGGATCATCAAGCTGCCATACCGTACCATCAAGTGCAGCGCATGTTTTCGATGTTCTACCGTCAAGAACACTTACAAATCTGACATATTCAAACTTTAATTGTTTATAGCTGTTTAAATATGCCTGATTAGATATATGGCTTCGAATCGTACGCACAGTTCGCTCAATATCAGCTTTGGTACTATTTAGTAGCCCATCTTCATATTTAAGGCGTTTGGTTCCATGAATACGCTTAACAATTTGCGGGGTTGTAGCAGCATTGTTAAGACCATCCCGAATCGCATATTCAACTCTTTGGCGAGCAACCTCAGCAATTTTAGAGAGTAACTCATCAACTAATGCTCCACCTGCTAAAGGAACACGTTTAGCAGCTTTATAGAGCTGCTCACCTTTTAATTCTTTATGTTTTCCACCAAAAATTTTTGACATATATCTGGCTTCATATACAGCCAATGCCACAGCAGATATTGTAAAAGTGTCAGTCAGAACTTCATTAATCAAATTAAACCATTGAGAAATAAGTGCACGTATCTTTCTTAAATTAGTGGTTGAATAAACTCCACCAGCCAATGCGGCTTTTTCCTTTTCATTTAGCTCATCTAACAAATTGCCCAACTTAGTAAGCATGTTAACCGTTTCAGAATTAAATAAATTGAGAAGTTCATTGACTGATCTTGAAGATGCCCGATATAGATAAGCCTGATGTTGAGTCAAGATATCAAAAAGTGTTTTCTGCTGAAGATTAGCCATAAAAATTTACCTCTACGGAAATGCTTTTTTATTATTTTGTATTTGCCTATTTCACCTTATGTCATTTGCTTTCATTTATATTTTCAGTATCTCTAGAATAAGTTATGACTAACAAGCATACCTACGTAAAGTTATTTAGCTAAATGCTCATCCTTGTAATGCAAATTTTAAAACGTAACTAATGTCTAAGCTAAATAGGATCTTTCATGCTGAGTAAAACAGCATTACTCGGAATACTTTTAAGTATTTTCTTTTGTTGTTTCAGCCATTCTTTATAAAATTTTTTATCAGACGGTTCCAAAAAATTGTCTTTATGCTTTTTACAGGAAACATCGCCCATTTTTGTAGATAGTACAGACGGCCAATTGTTTAATTGGGGTGTCAAAACAGCATTACTCACCAATGAAAGTTCTTCTAATCTAATTAAATTCATCTCTACTTCCTTGCCTACCTCTAGCCCCCTCATTTTTCAATAGATTCGTATAGAATTTTATCTTGAATAATTTACAGACAGCTATGGTTTTATTTGCTAAGCCAATCTAATCGGAGCCCACCCACAAATACCACAACCTCAAAAATCCAAAGTGCAAATTTTGTGTATTGGCTTATCAAAGATGTAAGTTGCAATAAGAACGAATAAATTAAGTTTTAATAGGATAAGGAAGATAGTTAGAAAGTTTTCTTCTTTGTAGCTTTAATTTCAGATATACTGAACTTAGTATGAGATGAGCCTTATATAGTTCATTGCTAGATCAATGAACGACTAAGCCCTTAGCTTTCGAGCAAGGGCTTTTTTAATGCCTATAATTTGAGAAAAATTATGCTCATATGAACTGTCCGGTCGACCATTAGTTTGCCTTTATAGTTCAGGTCTGTTAGATTGGTCTTGTTCATTAACTCCTATTGTTGATGAATACTGAAGCCTGATTCGTAGCATCAGGCTTTTTTACGCCTAAAATTTGTATAAATGATCCTGTTAAAATAATGACATACGATCTCGGCCTGAGCTAAAAACTAAATAAAACTATAAAATAAACTGCATTATCTTATTTTTAGCCAAGAACCAACTTCTTTTAGCACATCAACTAAACTGTTTAATTTCTTGCCATCTTCCGTCAATGAATACTCAACTTTGACAGGAACTTCCGCAAAAACTTCTCTGTTAATCAACCCTTCTTCTTCAAGAAAACGTAATTCTAAAGTTAACATTCTTTGTGAAATATTAGGTATTGCGCGTCTTAGCTCATTAAAGCGCATAGGTTTTTCGATGAGAAATGAAATAATTAACATTCTCCAGCGACCACCTAATACTGTCATTGCCTCTTCTACAGAACAGCCAGAAATATTATCTTTCATTGATTAATTAAGTATAAAAAATATACCTATATAACAAAATAGTGCCTAATTTACAATCTATACCTAGTGGTAAATAATAGTTTTTTATCTTGAAAAGACTGGCCTATATTATGGAATATAAAGAAATTGCTAAAAAAACGATTAGCCATTTGTACTCAGCACATGCATCTATTCGTAACTCAGGCATTGATCCTCAAATAATTGCTTTAGCTGAGTTATATGTGTCACAAATCAACGGCTGTGCTTACTGCTGCGCTTTTCATGCTCAGGAATTAAGGGATATGGGACTAAGCCAAGAAGTCATTGATAAAATTCCGGGCTATAAACATTCGAATGTCTTTTCAAAGAAGCAACTTCTCGCTCTTGAACTTGCAGAAGCAGTCACTTTTCTATCTGAAAAAATTGAAACTGTAAAAATTCAATTAACCGAATACTTTAGTGAAAGAGAGATTGTAGAGTTAACGACCAGCATTTCACTCATGGGAGCATTAAACAGGCTCCGAATTACTTTAGGCGATAAAAGTTAATCCATTTAATTTATATATGAAAAAGCCCAGACTATTCGCGGCTTTTTCATGACTTTTAAAAGAATTGAGGCAACTACTTTATGATAAAAATAATTTCTTTTCGATTGCACGGCGATTAACCAGTCCTTGCAAACGCTTACCGCCTGCATTTACCCAGACATCAAACTGGTTTGCAGCTTCTTTGTAATCACCTAAATTTAATTTTTTGAGTAAAGTCGAGTTTTTAAAGGCACCTACCCCAATGTTATAAGTTAGAGATACTAATGCATCAAATTGATTCTGTTTTAAAGGCACTTTTACAGAACTATTTACGGCACGTTCAAATATCTTTAAATCATGCTGCATATAGGCTTTAGCCTGATCAAGCGTGCATCTGTCTCCTTCACTTACACGCTTACCATTAGGATATCGTGTCGTGCCATATCCAATAGTCCATACGCCATTACCATCATCATAAGCTCTGAGTTTTAACCCTTCAAAATTACAGATCAGATCTATTCCTCCTAAACTAAGAGACATCTCATCAACGGCGACACCTATCAATTCATCGCTATTATCAGTTGCCGTAGCAATGAGGTGACCCGCTGCTGCATCTTGCTGAGACTTGGCAGTAAAAAATTTGCGGAGATAATCCAATATTTTTTGCATTTAATGCCCTATGATCTTAGTTTTTATCTATAACTCAAAACGTAATATACATCTCTACGCTCATTGCGTAGTTCTTAATTTTTCGAGTCATTAATGATAATGATTAATTAACCTCGGGCATATCGTACTATTCAGATAAAAGTCAAACCTATTAAAAATGCCCAATATTGAATTGGGCTTTGAATTATTCTTCAACTTCTATGGGATCCCCATCTTCAGGACGAATGTGCCGCTCGCCATCATCTGCGGGATCTACACTTGAGCCATCTTTTGTAATACTGTTATATAATTCATCCTCTTTTTTATCATCGATAAATTCTTCATCAGCAAATTCAAGAGGCTCTTCATCATCGTCAAAATTTAAGGGTTTTTCTTCATCTATCATGAGATTCATCCTTTACTTAACTTGTGTCATTCCATGCTTAAATAATTCACGGATACATTCAACACCAAACAATCATCATTTGTGTAACTGACACTTTAAGATACATTTACCCCTCTAAAATGAGATTACTTTTTCTTTTAAAGGAAATATTAATAGCGATTAAACTAACTAGTTTCGGTATTCATAAAGCTAGAGAGCAAATTTATATACTTGAACAATTCTAAATTCGCCCCCCTCATGCTTAAGAAGAACTTATTTATTTCGCCTGAAATTTCATATTGAATTTTCTTGCTTGTTTTCTTGCTTCAGGATTTGAAGGCAAAGCAAAGGGGCTTGCACGCCAGATCGCTTTTTCAATACTTGTTTTAAATTTCTGTTCTTCTTTATCTAAAAAGATGATTTGCTCAATTTCACCACTGTCAGTTAAAAATACTTTAACGCTTGCACTCATGCCAGTAGAAGACTTTGGAATATCCCATATTTTATAAATTTTCTTTTGGTATTGCTTTTTATATGTCTCAGCCTCTGAAGTAATTTTATTATCAGTCACTTGAACAGGAATGACCTGTTTGTGACCAGTCGTACACCCAACTAATAAAAATAAAGAAGCAATAATACTGAAGTTTTTCATTTAAAATACCTTTTTTCAATAATTAAAATTTAACAGTTTAAAATTTAAAAAACCACCCGAAGGAGGCATTAATCATTGATTATCTCTAGTCAGCAAAGGTAGTAAGTCGTCCTTATCTACCTTTGCTTCGATTAATGATTTATTTTTCTTTAAAAAGGGGCTTCATAACGGATATTCATGTTTGAATTTTCTGGCATATTATAGATATCTTGATCTGTAAAAATTCCATGATCAGGTGTTTTAAAACTATTAAAAGCTTTATTTTCTGGAACAATTGGAGTTTTATTTAAATAATTTTCTTGAGAATTATATGTAGAGGAAGCACAGCCAATCAGCCCAAAACCCAATAAAGATATAACTAAAAACGTCTTCATAAATTTCGCCCACTGTTATAAAAACCACACAATTTAACAAATTGAATCGCAGTTGTCACACCAAAACTATTTAGTAATACTTAACAATTAATTTAAAAGAAGTATTATGAAAAGCAGAACCTGTTACGGGACAGATATTAAAATTAGATAATAGCTAATATCCTAAAATTAAAAATATTAGATCTCATCTTATATAAAGTTTTTTTGAGCGGAACTCTCAATAGAACTCCACACAAACCAGTCCATTCATCATATTATTGACCAGATGATCAAATACTCTGAAACTTAAACCTTTAAAAATCCAACTTTAATGTTACAATACAGTGATTTACTCAATTTCAATTGGACTTCAAAAGAAATGAATAGATTGTTATTAACTTTTTTATTTTTAAATATTAGTCTTTTTTCTCCCGCAGTATTTTCTGACACAAATACGTTTCAAATGAAACAAGAATATAATCACCCTCAATTTAATAAGCACAAAAGCATTCTTGAAGTGAACGTGAGTTCTCAAAACCATCAGTTTAATGGGCAACCGAAAGACTTTTCTAATTCTGCCACCAATAATCAAAATGTAGATTTTTTTGAAATTGCAAAACAGTATCAAGAAAATGAAGCTAAGCCGTCCTACTCTACTGAAGAAACAGTCAATATGAGTGATCATGAGCGTAGTCTTTACTACATTAGAAATCATGATAATGTGAATATTCAAAGAGAAATTCGTGGCCAGCAATTTAGATCACTAAAACAACAGCGAGATAAAGGTGTCATTTCCAATGATGTATACAAAGAAAAGGTCTACAAAATCTTAAGCCAACCTTCTTTTAGATAAGTTAGAAGTCCTCGCTAGAGGGCTTTTTATTTAGTTTAATATTCACCTAACTATTACTTTGCAGCTTGAGGCGGATTTCTAAAACTAATAACGATAGTTAAATCTACAAGTTCTTTTTCATCAAATACAGAATAGACAAGCTGATATACGTCATCAGGCACTCCGGTTATCGAGACTTTAGTTACTGACTCAGCCCAAGCTAAACCAGCTCTGACCTGCCTGATAAATTTTTGGCTTCTCACTATTCACTTTACACTCAATATTATCCTCAACCACATAGGCATATAAAAGGTGATTTCACATGAATATGAGGAATATAAGCTCCATCACTATATTTACAACTTTCAATTCAAGAGTTTATGCATTCAGGTCATTTTTTAAGACATTCAAGACGAACAAAGAGAACCTATAGTGCTCGGCGTGATGAACTAATTAAATGTTTAAAACAATTTAATCTGCAAACCTACACTGCTGGCTTATCAGTACTCATCAATTTACTGCCCTCATTAGTTGATCAAAAAATTACCAATGAAGCATTAGCGATCAATCTGGCTCCCGCTCCATTATCCCTCTGGTATCAAAACCCTAAAAATACTGTTTCAGGTTTAATATTAGGTATGGCTTTCTTCGAAAAAGAATCGGCTTCTAACTTTTATCATTTGAATTCAGCATTTTTACTTTTTCTCATAATACTTTTTATACCAAATGGTTTACAATAAAGATTAATATCATTGGTTTTCAAATAGATTTTTTTACCCACTACTAAAAAAGCCTTAGTAATCAATTTAAATGCAAATAAGCCATTAGCAGAGGAACTAAATGGATTATCATCAAGAGTTAATTGAAAATGGTTTATCAGCTACGCCTTCGCGAGTTGCTATTTTTCGTTTTTTACACGAGAACGATAAAGGAATAACCGCAGAAGAAATATATCTGTTATCCCAAAAGAAAAACCTAAAAATAAGTCTAGCTACTACATATCGTACTTTAGCGGAACTTGAACATAGAAAATTAATTAAAAGAGTTGTTTTGGGTAAAAGTAATAGAGGAATTTATAGACCAGCTTCTAATAAAATTAGTTTAAATCTTATTAATACAAAAACTGGCAAATCTCATCCTTTCGAATATGATGACAAAGTAGAAGAACTATTAGAATGTTTGTTGAAAAAAATTGATGAAAAAGCATTAAATATTGAAGTAAATGTCTATAAGTAGCATATTAAATAATTTACGCTACTTAGCTACTCTTCTTGCTTGTTTAAACATCAGCCCACTTACGGATTAAGTTGTGATAAGTGTTTGTTAAGTTCAAAACTTCTTTGTGATCATCACCTAGTTGCATACGTAAGTTTTGAATAGTTTGATCTAGATTAAATAACATATGTCGCTCTGCATCATCACGAATCATACTTTGTACCCAGAAAAAAGATGCTATACGACAGCCTGAAGTAATAGCTGTCACTTCATGTAGACTAGTAGATGGATACAAAATCATGTCACCAGCAGGCAATTTAATTTCATGATAACCATATGTATCTTCAACAACTAACTCGCCACCTTCATATTCCTCAGGCTCGCTTAAAAAAATAGTACAAGACAAATCTGTTCTTAAACGCTGATTACTACCACGTATTAGCCGTATTGAATTATCTACATGAAAACCGAACGACTCATGATTTTCATAGCGATTAAATAAAGGCGGTATGATATTTAGTGGAATTGCAGCAGATAGGAATAATGGATGTTTTCCTAAAGCATCAAGGATGATATTACTCAATTGATGAGTTAGAGGATGATCTTCAGGCAATTGCTGATTATGTTTTACCGTAGCCGAAAGTGTACCAGCAGTGACTTTTCCATTCACCCATTCTACTTTGTCCATTTCTTGACGGAAAAACTGGACTTGTTCTTTACTAAGTACATTAGGAATATGGTGAATCACGGCGATACCTCTAAAAATAGTTCTAATTAATAAAATAGCCTCAAATTGAGGCTATTTTAGGTTACTTCTTAAGACTAATAATTTTTTAAACTTATTAGTATTTGAAGTTAACTGATACTACTGCACTACGTCCTTCTGCTTCAGTTGCATAGTGTGAAGCATACGCTTTAGTAAAGTAACGCTTATCAGATAAGTTATTTAAGTTAAGTTGCAAGTTAACATTCTTGTTAACGTCATAACGAGCCATCGCGTCATAGCGAACATATGATGGAGCCCATTTTGTATTAGCTGCATCACCATATACTTTGTCAGCATAGAAAGCCCCAGCGCCTAAAGTAAATTGTGGCAATACTTTATATGTAGTCCACAATGATGCTGAGTTTTTAGGTACGTTTGGAAGTTGCTTGCCTTTAGCTGCATTTTCAGGAGTACATACACCAGCACGGCTACAACTTGGCCCTGGATCAGTATTTTCACTGTCCAAGTACGTATACCCTGCACTAACAGCCCATTTATCAGTGATATTACCATTTGCTGAAAGTTCAATACCGTCAACTTTACTATCACCACCATTAGTATAAGTGCTTGAATCAATTTGAATACGAGTATTTTGTTTTTCTGTACGGAAAATGGCAGCAGTCAAATTAAGTTTTTCGTTTAAAACGTTCCACTTTGTACCAAGTTCAATTGTTTGGCTTTCTTCTGGTTTAAGGTCCATATAAGCTTGGCCAATTGACTCAGAACCGTCCCCACCATCAACACCTACAGGGTTGGCAGAAGTTGCATAACTTGCATAGATACTACCGTTTTCAGTAGGTTTAAAAGTTATGCCTGTATTGTAAGTAACAAAATCTTTATTACTTTCAATTTTTGCTCCAGTGGCATTTGTAACCTGTTCAGTATCAAACTTATCCCAACGAACCCCTAAATCAAGTAACCATTGAGGATTAAACTCAATATTATCCAATAGATAAACAGAAGTATTTTTTGTAGTCGTTGTCGTTGTTGCTTTATTGGCGATACGGCCACCTAACCACACATCTTTAGAATTAGGATTAGTTAATGAAGTACACCATGCATCATTAATAGCACAGTCACTATTAAAACCGCCTGTTGTAGAGCCTGCATAACCTGGATATGTTGTTGAGTAGCTACCTTTATCTGACTCTTGATCACTATATTCTGCGCCAATATTGAAACTATGCTTGATAGCTCCAGTATTAAACTTACCTCTTAAAGATAATTGGTCAGTGAAAACATCAGTGTCTGTAATTCGAGAGTTGATACGACGCCAAACTTTGCCGTTTGCTACATTACCTTTTGAATCATCTGGTTGAGTCCAAAGGTAATCATTTTTTGATTTGCTATAGAGTAAGGTGTTAGCAAGAGTAAGATTTTCATTTAAATCATGCTCTACTTTAAAAGTACCAATGTGATTTTCTTGTTTTTGGAAATCACGACCTTTTAAACCATAGTAAATACCTTGTTTAACATCTACTGGCTTGCCAACAGTGGCTTTTTTAGAGGCATCATAATTATATGGAACACCTGAATCTGGAGTGTCATCTGATCTTAGATAGTAGTAACTTAAGGTCGCACGTGTTGGTGTATCTAATCCAAATGTAATACTAGGCGCGATACCTACGCGTTTGTATTCAGCGCCATCACTCTGCCCAGCTTTCTCATTTTTGTGTCCCATTAAGACAACGCGAGCAGCAGTACCATTACCAAAGTCTTTATTACCATCTAAGGTGATACGTTGGTAGTTATCGGTACCTGCTTGCACAGAGCCTTCTAAAGAGTCACCTTTTTTAGCAACTTTAGAAATCATATTGATGCTACCACCAACAGAACCTGCACCGCCCATAGAAGAAGCAGAACCTTTAGTCACTTCAACTTGCTCAATCGCAAACATTTCACGGTTTTGTGATGATGCATTACGAATACCATCAACATACATTGAACTTTCTGAGTTATAACCACGAATAAACGGTCGATCACCATTCGGGTTACCGCCTTCACCAGCACCTAAGGTAATGCCTGGTACAGTACGAAGTGCATCACTTAATGTATTTACTTTCGTATCTTCAATAAGTTGTTTAGAAATTACCGAAACTGATTTTGGTGTATTTAATAAAGGTGCTACGAACTTAGAATTAGCCGATTTATCAACTTTAAGGCTCTGTGCAACTTCTGCATCTGCTTGAACATGAATTAATGGAAGTGGTACAGAATTTTCTGGCGCAGCCATTGCAGTTGTAGCTACAATTGATAATGAAGAGGCTATTGCTGATTTAGCAATCTTCTTGCGAGACTTAATAAATTCCATATGTATTTTGTGTCTTCATGTAAATATTAGCGCGAATAATAATGATTATTGATTATTAAAACAATAATTTAATATAAAAATACTATAACAATTGTTCAAAAAAAATTAATAATCTTTTGATTTTTATTAAAAATATTTATTAAATTATTCTCAATTTCACACAAATAGCTTTCAAACTCAACTTATTGCTGATTTTTTCCTACAACTATTAGAAAAACCTAATTTTAAGTACCCCAACCCTTTTATACTTCTAATGTCTTTAAGAATGAGGGTTGTATGCATATCAATGAGCTCTCTGCAAGCTTTACATAAATACAGTTCACCTGAATCTTGCTAAAATTTTTTCTTTATATAAAAAATTATAAGCATACTTTTTAAATTAATATCAAATCTCATTTTTTAGAAATTGTTTAAAATTCCAAGGAAAAAATTAAACCTTTTCATAAAATTTTGTTACTTTTTGGCTATAATGATTATAATTATCGTTTAGGACTTCGATACATCAACATGGAACGCTCATCTGCTCTTTCACAACCAAATTTTAAGTTCAAAGTTTCTACTCTTAGCTATGCGATCGGACTTGCTTGTACTTATCTAGCAATTCCAGCACATGCCGAAGATACAGCTACCAGCGCATTACCAACCATCACTATTAAGGCGCAAGGTAACTGGTTAGAAGAAGCAAATGCTGAAACAGTTCACAAACACCCTGGTGCTCGAACTATTGTTGACCGCAAGCGTTTGGATGAAACAGCAGCAACTTCAATTCGAGAAGCCCTAAAGCAAATTCCTGGAGTTCAAGCACAAGATAGTAGTGGAACTGGTGGTAGTGACGTTTCATTGAATATTGGTGTGCGTGGTTTAGCATCACGTCTTTCACCACGCTCAACAGTTCTTGTCGATGGTATTCCTCTTTCATTTGCTCCTTATGGACAACCACAATTATCTTTAGCACCCGTTTCAATAGGTAATATTGAATCAGTTGACGTAGTACGTGGTGCTGGGTCAGTTCGTTTTGGGCCTCAAAACGTAGGCGGAATTATTAACTTTGCCACTCGATCAATTCCACAAGATTTTAGTGGAACTGTTAGCTTAACTTCAGAATATGCATCTGGTACGGACCAAGTAAAACTTAGCCCTAATCTCTTTGTTGGGGGAACTCTAGACAACGGTTTAGGCCTTGCTCTCTTATATTCAGGGACTAAAGGAAATGGATATCGAGAAGCTAACAACAAGATTGATATTGACGATGTAATGTTAAAGTCAGCTTATCAATTTAATGATAAAGATTCAGTTGCTTTAAATCTTCATCATTATGAAGGTCGAGGCGAAATGCCAGAGGGTTTAACTCAGGCTCAGTATGCTGAAAACCCTTATCAGTCTTCTGGTGAAAAAAACTATTTTGCAGGTCGACGTACAGATGTCTCTTTACGTTATAGCCATAAAGATGAAAAAAATAATTTTGAAGTTCTGAGTTATTACATTGACTCTTTCCGTACAAGTAATCTTGAGACCATATTAGCGAATGGCCAAAAACGTCTTGATTCTGCTCCGCGTGATTACAAGGTCTATGCAATTGAACCGCGTTACTCACGTATTTATCAACTTGGTAATACTCAAAATGAAGTAACAGTTGGCTATCGCTACTTAAAAGAAGAAAGTTCTGAGTTTGCCGGACGTACCGCATCTTATGGTTCAGGTGCAGCAGTTCCAGATTTTGCTCCACGTAGCAGTAGTGAGGGTGGTACTAAAGCGCATGCGGTATATGTTGATAACCGTATGGAACTCGGTCGTTGGACGATCACACCCGGCGTCCGCTTTGAATCAATTGAAACCCATAATAGTTTCACTGGATATGATAAAAATGGTCTAGCGAACGCAGTTTATCCAAAAATTGATTCAGATGAGTTTTTACCAAGTTTGTCTGTCGTGTACTCAGCAAATGAAAACTGGAATATATTTGCTAATGCTGGCGTATCGTTTGGTCCACAACAGTACAGCCAGTTGGCTCGTCTTGAAGGAACGACTGCAACTGCTACAACTGAAGGTTTACACCCAGAGAAGTCTAACAACTACGAAATTGGAACCAAATATTTAGGTAACGGTTTAAATGCCGAATTTACCGTGTTCTATCTAGATTTTGATAAAGAGCTTTCATTGGTACGTGATGCTGGCAATAACGGAATCTGGACAGATTTAGGTGCGACCAGCCATAAGGGTATTGAAACAGGTATTAGTTACGATTTTGGTCAATTATCCGATGCACTAGAAGGCTTAAAAGTATATAGCAACTATACTTTTACCAAAGCAGTAGCTGAAGCAGGTCAGTTTAAAGATAAAGACCTACCATTTTACTCGCGTCATGTCGGTAATGTTGGGTTAGGTTATACCATGGATAAATGGTCTTTAAATGCTGATATGTTTGCACAGTCTAAGCAGCATTCACCAGATGTTCCTGATAGTGATTTCTATCAAACAGAAGAAACTGCGGACGGTAAATACGGAGACATTCCAGGTTATACCACTTTTGCTCTACGTACCTCTTATGACTTAAGTTCACAAGTTAAAGGTTTAAAAATTGCTGGCGGAATCAAAAACGTCTTTGATAAGCAATACTTTACTCGCTCAACAGACTCTACGGGCGGTAAATATGTAGGACTGCCACGTACTTTCTATCTACAAACATCTTTTGACTTTTAAAGCTAAATTTAATTGAAAAAAAAGCCCTCTTCGGAGGGCTTTTTTATAGGTATTAAACACTAGAGTATTAATTGATCTAAACGAACATCGACATAAAATATTCTAATAACTTATCTCTTTCATCGATCTTGTTTGCACTTAAAAGCTGAACCATTGCCCCATCAATCACAAATAAAAACATGTAAGCATCTTCAACTGTGGCTGTAACTTTTACGGTTAAAAGCAGCTTATAAATTTCGTTAATGAACCAATTACGGTAGTCAATGACGTGTTTATAGGCCGCTGGATAAAGCTTTTCAATTTCAAAAATCGCTTTAAATAGCAAACGATAAAAGCCTTCTAAATCTGCATGTAAGAAGTAGATTTTCTTTAACTTATCGAAAACCATAAGTTCTTGGTACGAATGAATAATAGAAAACACCTCATGTTTTAATGCGTCTTTTTGAAAAGTCAGAGACATCTCAACCAATTTTTCTTTAGAGTGAAAGTAATTATAAAAAGTGGCTTTAGGGATTTTGGCTTCCTCAATAATTCGATCTATCCCGATGTAAAACCCATGTTGATTAAATAAATCTTTTGCTGCGTGGAGCACTTGTAGTGCTCTAAATGAAGCTTCTAAATTTGGCATATATATACCGTTTAAAATAATTTTTTGTTGTATATAAATGAGATAGAAATGCCGTCACTCTTAAAATGAGCACTAAAAACAGGCATGTGAAAACGACACAAAAGTGGTGTGTTCGCCTATCTCAGGTTTTATTGTTGCTATGATTTTTTAGTCGTAATGATCTAAAGGTGTAGAAAACCTAGAGTCGATTAAACTGTTTTAAAGACCAGTTGAATGGTATGAATAGTGAGAATTTGGCAAAGGCCAAGAAATAAGAAGAATTGGTACGCATAGCGGACTCCTAGATAAAATAGAAGTTCTACCAAATCACTGCTAAATGATTATGGTGGCAGAACGAAGAAGGGTTAGCAGACCAGTCATCTAGGAACCGGCACGCCCGAAGGCGTCCCTCCTCCGTCCTACCGCTACGAAGGGAGACGAACGAGTTCGACACCAAAAAATTGCTCTTTTGATGATCTAGATGAAAACGGTCTGCTAAAACCGACTGGCAATGTGGCCAGCAGGCAAAGGATAATCGGAGAGGTTTTAGGTGTCAATGTTCAAAAAGAAAGAATCAAAACATTAGATATAAAAAAAGCTCTTTAAATAACAAGAGCTTTAAATATTGAAACTTACTTAGTCTCTTTAACATGAAATGACTGTATAAGCCGAGTTAAATTATTTTCTATATTCTGCCAATCAGCTAAATGCTTATCACTGTAATGTGCGGTAATACTCATCGGCAGTCCCTTCACATTAAAAGTATGGCTACAATAGTATTGCTGATTTGGTTTAGCATAGTCTTCTAGAATAGCCTGTTCAGGATCTGGTTTACTTAATAAATAAGTACGAGCAAAAGTACTACAACTAATATAAGAGGCTATATTTCCATCAGCATCTTTTTTAAAATAAATCTTATAATGATTATAATCCTCTGTTACATCATCAGGATATTTCTTTCGCCAATCCTTATAAACAAGAACTTTATAGAACTCGCCTGGTAAATTAGGATCTAGTGATACAACTTCTGTTAAGCCTAATTCTGGAGCTGGTTTAGTTTGTATATATTTAATTAATTTTGGCGTTTCAAAATACTCTTTCGGATGAAACACTGAACTTAAATTTATACCCATTGTAATTTCTGCATCACTAGCATTCACTTTATGGTTCTTAGGTATCCAGCTATTTAAGGAAAACCAAATTACATACTTATAAAACTCTTGCCAGTCCTTAGGTATTTCATAATCAGCTCTTATTGATTCAGGATTAAAAATATGTAAATTCTCTAATGTTTTACCTTTGTAATCAGGTAAAAGAACTTGAAAAAGCTCAGTACATTGAAATCTATCACATAAGGCTTTATTACTCTCATATCGTTGCTTTTTTCTGAATTCCAGATCTTTCTTTCGTGAAGATTCAGAAATAGCAGTTGCATCCATAAGATAATTTGCTGGAATATCTAATGTGACTCCATTAGGGTCAAATTCAGATGGCCAAATCTCTCTATACAATGGTGGATGTAAATAATATTCTCTAAATAGAATCTTTTCTTTGTAATTGTGGTATTTGCCATAAGCAAAGAGTGCAACTAACAAAAATATCAGTAAATACCTCTTCTTAAAAAGAAAAGATATTGAAGAGGTTTTTTTCATAAAAACTCTCCTGATAATAAATTCAATGTTTTACTTATCTTAAATAAATTCATTCTTTTAACTTAATTTTATTTAATGCCACACATAAAGCCTTCTTATCCGCTTCTTTAAGTTGAGGATGCTGAACAGACCACATGTAGCCACAGCTATGAGGTGCTTTGTTATTATTTTTTTTAAGTTGATCGGCAATATTCTTTAGAAGTTCAGTGTTTAACGTACTAATTTTTAGACGTACTTCTGGTAAATCCTGAGGCTTCCAATTGGTTTCCGGACTCGACAACCAGTCTGCTCGATATCGGTACTGAATTGCCTTGGCAACATTCATTTGAGTCACAATAAATGGCTTCACTGTTTCGCTATTTAAACCAAAAGATTCAGCTTCGGAAACAGATTGATCAAGAACTTTCTTTTCTTGAATTAAATCTTCAATCGGCAAATGCTGCTCTGCTTTATAACCCGCTACATCCTTCATATAAGATAAGCGCTCATTAATTAAATGGGCAGTTTGATTATATTGATACGCTTGCGCTAATGAAGAAAAACCCATGAAAGCTACCAACGTACAAACCACTTTAACCGCTTGCTGAGCGCTCTTAATTTTTGCCATGTAAATACCTATCGAAATTATTGTTCTGTCATCATTCCAGATCAGTACTGTATTTTAAGAACATGCGAAAGTAAAATTTCAAGATAGGCTAAGTTCTTGGCTCCATGCCGAATCAGGTTGCTGATAGATGTGTTGGCACACTTGCTTAACAGATGAAATAAAATGTTGGTTTTGTCCTTCCCATTTCTCAACCATACAATAGGCGATATGAATGCCTTTAGGTTGAAACTCTCTTGCCAATGACTGAGATAAAGCGCGAACGCCCGCAAACATGCTTTGGCTTAATACATCATAATGAGTCGAGTTGCTAAACGGTGCTCCAAGAAAAATAACTGTGCCCCGCTGCTGTTTTAAGATTGGCTTAATCACAGCTTGCGCGACACTCACCGCACTTAAACCTGTGGTTTGCCAATGGTGTTCAATCTCTTCTAAAGATAAAGCTTCAATATTTGGTGAAGATGAAAAGTTCGGCTGAAACATACAGAGTTCAATTGTGTGTCTTTGACTGGAAATATAACGCATCAAACTTTTGAAATGATCAGTATTTACCAAGTTCAAATGAACTGCTGTCACGCCATCATTTATAGAATGGACTTGCATATTTTTTTCGGCTGAATCATTCACAACTTGATAAAGATGTAATGGAAATTGTGCATTTTTATCTAGAATTACAAAGTCACGCTCAATCAGGTGTAAATCATGACCAGCAATGACCACACAGCCCTGCTTTTTTTGAAACCTTTGACATATTTTTTTTAGCATTTTAGTCTCTCAAAATTTTTCTTGATAAGGGCGTAAATCTAACTCATGTGTCCAAAGCTCAGGTATTTGTTGGTAAAGCATCCAATAGTTTTCGGCAATTGCCTCAATATTGAGACCACCCGTACCACGTGTAAGGCGGGCTAAACGCCCCAAACCAAATAATGCCTTATTGACTCTATCGCCATCGACCATTCCATCAATAATCACATGAGCAATATGGATGCTTTGTGATTTATAGATTTGAGCTAGATTTAAGGCATAAGCTCTTAAGGCAGATTTACCCATCGTAAAGGCTGCAAAAAAAGGTTTCCCGCGCAAAGACGCACTCGCCCCAGTAAAAATAAGCGTACCGTGGTTTTGATCTTTAAAGATTTTTAGACAGCTTTGAGAAACTAAATAAGCTGATAAAAAAGTGGATTGCCACATTTGAGTAAAAAATGACAGCGGACTACGTAAAAAAATTGAGGGAATATTCCCTCCCACATTATGAATGACAGCGGTAATGCGCTCATTTTGACTGGTGATTGTGTCAAACAAGGCCTGTACTTGTTTTACATCTTCTGCATCCAAACGAAATGCGACAGCATTACCACCTTTCGAATGGATTTCGGCAGCCACTGTTTCAATTTTCTGGAAAGTACGCCCAGCGACATAAACTTTTAGGCCTTCTTTTGCAAAACGATGGCTCACGGCTGCACCAATACCTTGTGATGCCCCAACGCCAATAACAACTACACAATCTAATTTTTTATCTGGTGTTGCTAATGTCATGGTCGTTTCACCCTGTTTGTTTTTTATACCATAATGCAATAAACGGACGATCCAAAATTTCTTTACGAAATTTTTTGCTTGTACGAATCACTTCACCGAGTTGAGCGACAACAGCAATGTCTGCAATTGTCTGTGAATCTCCAACTAACCATTCACTTTGTGATAAAACTTGTTCAATACGGCCTAAGTGTCTTCTAAACTCTGCTTCAATATGTTCAGCTTTCATTCGGCCAAGGCCCTGAAAGAAAAGCTGTGTTTTTAATTCAGCTAAAATAAATCCTTTTACTATAGGCTTTTCATATGCTGGGCGACCGATACTGCTAATACGAATTGCTTCATCTAACGCTTCTGGATCATTTACACGTAAATAGACTTCATAAAAATAAAGAGATTCATCTGCCCAGTCCTCCCACAACTCTGCAAGTGCCTTTTGATTTGGATCTGCCGGATAAAGTCGAGGGGTGTTTGGGTAGGTTTCTTCTAGGTAACGGGCAATTTGAGTACTGTCTTGTATCCGCTGTCCATTATGGTCAATTACAGGGACCTTACCTACTTTACTGAGTAAAGGAACTTTAGCCCCTAAAATGCCGTTATAGTTAACTATTTCAAATGAAATTCCTTTAAATTTCAAAATTCTTGAAACTTTTTGACAAAATGGGGAAATCTCCCATTGATGCAAAATAATATCCGACATTTCTTTACCTTTATTTTAATTGCCTATTTTACTTACTAGTTCTTTTTTAGAACCAATCAATAAATATACAGTATGCATTTTTAAGTCAAACTATTTTTAATGACGAACAAGTTTTTAAAAACTAAAATTATTTGATTTATATCGTTTTATGCTCGGCTAATTTCACTGAATATAATTAAAATTACACGGCACCATGTTATAAAAATAGAACCGTGTATAGACTCGATAAATTAATAAGTTACTGTAACAACAACACTATCCGAATAGTTTCCTGGTGTACTTGCGATGGAAGTACCTTGCGGAATCTTTCCATAAACGGTGGTGGTTTGAGCGCTACCTGTTCCTGTTTTAGAAACACCTCCAGAACCTCCAATTGCGGTTACACCGCCTGTAGCATCCCACACCGTACTATAGTTAGAATCTTTATATAACTGATAGGGAATATATTCATTATTAGCATTGGTCATACGCCTAAATCCACCGCTTATACGGTTATTGCCATCTCCTAAATAAATGCTATATGGCGTTCCATAATTACAGGTCGAATTTACAGCCCCTTGCGCAGTGTAATCACGCTTAGTCGTACTAATATCATTAATATTGCCAAAATCTACAGTTGAAGTTGAGTTTAATTGACACAAACTTGGTACCACAAAGTTTGCTGTTAGTAACGTATCGCCTGAATCCCAGCCACCAATTAAATCACCACATGATAAACCCAAAAGATCCATATCCCAATACAACCGAACCGAAGCCGTATATATCCCTTGAGGATATGCAATGAGGGACCCCGTTCGGGCTGGTACTTTTACATTCACCGAGTAACTAATAATATTATTTGAAGCGACGGTTCTCACTGGGCCGTACCAGACATTCGAAGTTTGGTTTGTGCTAGAAGACCCAGCCCCACCCACAGTTGCAGTGACGGTATAAGGTAATGAAACACTATTATGAGCATTTGTGGTTCCAGTAAATACGGTTTTCATACACATGAAATTAGAAATCTGGGGAAGTCCTAAATTCGTGCAAGTAATTGTGCCTGAAAGGTTTACGGTTGCATCATTATTAATATTTGCTGCCGTGTAGGTAAAAGTATTATTGGTTGTTCCGCTTACTGTACAAGCGGCTTGTGCAGGACTAAAAAGTGCATAAACAAAATAAAATAAGCTCATACCTATGAAGTATTTTAAAAATAATGAAAATTTCTTGTAGCTCTCTATTTGAGTCTTATTCATAATATTTAGCGACATACGTAAGGTCCCAATTTTTTAGTTGAGTACTGATTACTGTTATAGGTGAAGTCAACTTGGCATGAACCATGATCCAGAAGATCTACTTCAAGTTTGTTTTGCTTTAATAGGTTTGGAATAAATACTTCACCGTCGTAACCCAGTACTCCATCTTCTTGGCCATTAATTCGAACTGTATAACCCGGTAATAAAGATGAGTTACTCGAATCAACAAGTTTTACTAACCCTGAAATGACCTGATGAGCACCAAAGTCAACCAGAGTGCCTTGGCGATAACCTACCACCGTTTTTTGATCTGTAGATTTAACGCTCCAATTTAAAGGAAGATACGACGGATCTAAATAAATATGATTCTCTTTATATGGCATTAAACTAGGAATCAGAAATCTTCCAGACTTATCAGTTACGCCTAAATTGACTCCACCATTTAGAATTTGGCTTTGCGGTCCAGCATTAGTCACAACCGCATAACCGTCTCCAATTTCATTGGCCGCAAAAATTCGTCCTGCTGCCGCAACCAACGATCCCGTCGCTGAAAGTGCAACTTGATCGTTATCCCCAATTCGGTTATATCGACCTGTCAGGTAAGCAGCACGGGCACGATAAGAGGCATAGACCGATGCATTGTTTTGATTGGCATCCTGATCACGCTCAACATAGCCACCCCATCCAAATGCACCGATTTGTGGTTCTGATAAACCAAATA
Source organism: Acinetobacter sp. IK31 (assembly GCF_035615195.1). Classification (NCBI taxonomy): domain Bacteria; kingdom Pseudomonadati; phylum Pseudomonadota; class Gammaproteobacteria; order Moraxellales; family Moraxellaceae; genus Acinetobacter; species Acinetobacter sp. IK31. The sequence goes on from NZ_JANBOB010000011.1 coordinate 45,963, forward strand.
TTTCTTGGCGATAACTCAACCTGCCGCTATCACTAGAAACACTTGTAATCGCATTAACTCGGGTAGACGGTGTATAACGCAGCGCAAAATAAATGCCATAGTCTTTGTGGTTTTCATAATCTTTATACGCTGAAGTATAAAATCCCCAGTTCTTGTTCAGGCTTCCGCTTAAATTGGCAGACAATAACTTATAAGAGTTATCACTAAATTTAATCTGGTTATAACCTAGATAAGCCCCATAGCCTGAATAAAAATTATAGTTAATCCCTGCTCTAAAAATCTCATCTGCCAGTGCGCTGTAGCTCAGATAGTTTTTGGGTTCAGCATCGCTCTGGTTATCTTTTAAATATCGAATTTGAGACACACGGGCAAGGTCAAAGTAGTTATCAAATACTTTGCGGTAACTGGTATTAAACGAAATATTCTTACTGATACGCCCTTCTAAACCAACTAAGGCAGAATAACCGTTTTCATCTTTATACTGGCTCGCTGCAATATCAGCATTGACTACCCCTATACCAAACAGGTTCTTGGCAAAGCCAGTGCCCAGATTTGATAGCCCATCTGTTGAAGCCTCTGCACCACCACTTAAGGTCAGTGAGTTACTATAGCCGTATCGGATCGCACCCGAAGCGAAGGTGGCATCATCATAATCGTTTGAATACAGTCCAAAGTTATAACGTGGAACCCCGACATCTACTGAAAACTCATTAATGCCTTTAGCTAAAATTTTAGATGAAAAATAGTAAGCCTGTTTGGTAATGCTCTGCTGACCCGTCGCATCGGTGGTCACAAGCGTGACTTCATTTCCGGAAATAAACGGGAGCTGTTTAACGTCAAACGGCCCTGAAGGCACTAATCCTGAATAAATTTTTTGCTGGTTGACATATAAATCTAAAGTCGAAGGTAATGCAGCCGAGCCAGAAAATTGCGGTAATGCCGAAGTGACAATATCACCTCGTTGAGTGTAGGCACTCGACCACTGAAAACCTGCCAGACGTACGCTATTTCCCCAATCCGAACTATTGGAAATAAAGTCTCCTAAGGTATATATCCTGACCTTTTCAGGGTCGACATATTGCCACTTACTTTCCAGACGTACCCACTTTTCATGGCTATAACTATTTTCATTACTACCGTTATATAAAACACCTGATGAAAAGTTACCGATTGCGCTATTAAAGATCCCTTCTGCCGAACCGGAGAAAACATTCTCGTCATTGGTCAGGGTGTGGTAGAGGCTATAGTTCAGAATGGCAGCGTTTAAGGGTTTCATTTTGAGTAAATGAGGGCTTGTGAGCTGTTGACCATTTAAGTCAACTGCATAGCCCGTCAACATGCTTGAAGGAACTTGTAAGTTTAGAGACTGCTCATTTTCCAGATATTTAAACTGAACACCTTTAAGTTCATTAAGACTTACCCACTGGGTATCAGCAATATTCTCATCCACTTTAACTCTTAATTTTTTTAATTCATTGGGCCGGATATATAATTTCCCATCCTTAGATTGCTTTACAACAACTAAATCTTCAAAAGTATTAGCATTAATAGAAACATTGAGAAAAAGCTGAGTGAAATTATTAACTGGCTCTAGATCATTCATGTTTACCTGTGCATTTTTATTTTTGCTACCTATAGAGTTGGGAATACGGGCAACTGAAGTATTTGTACTATCTTGTAATTGTTCAGCAAAAGAATGGACAGGAAAATATGCAACACATAAGACACCTATAATATATTTCATATAAGCCTCTTAAAGTGTGATTTTCTTACCATTCACTGTTAGAGAAACACTGTATTTATGATTTGGCTGATATGTAAAATTATTAATAGTGTAGCTGCGTGTCTGTTCCGCAAGAATATAACCATTTATTGTATTTACTTGAATGGGATAACTTTTATTTGCTGTTGCATCTACAAGTGTTAAATTATTTAAAAGTGCATGTCGATTTCCGATATTACTCATATTTAAAGATGGTGCTTTTTGATTTGCATCAATTTTCCAACTTAATTTGGTTATTGCATCCTTATTCACCACAAACACAGGTAATGACGAACGTAGCAATACATTTATACCTTGATCAGCTTTACGGCTATCTACAGGCTTAGGTAACTCATCAATAATAATACGGTAGGTTTTTTCGCCAGAAACAGGTTTAGGGTTAATTCTGACTACACGTAGATTATAAGAATCATTAGGCTTTAATTTTAAAAATGGCGGGCTGACAGCAATCTCATCGGTAGGTATGAGTTGGTCTTGTCCATTCTTTTGATTCCATTCAAATACACGTACCTGTAAATCAGTACTTTCACTCGATTGATTATAAAGACTTAAAGAAGATGCATTTTGATTACTTAAAAGTTCCACAGTTACAGGTGAAAGGCGAATTGTAGCTGCATCAACCGTGCTAGATAAAGACAAGACTAAGCCTGCAATAATAAAGATATTTTTTTTCATGTTTTACTCGAATTTCTATTTTTAATATATTAGCCCTTCAAAAAGGGCTAACAACATATTTAATTTATAAAAGTTAATAAGTTACTGTCACTGTAACTGTATCAACATAACTACCGGCACTTGGTAAAGTCGTCCCAGCAGGAATACGGCCATAAACATTCACGGTCTGAACGTTACCTGTACCCGTTCCACTATAAGCTGTCGTTGCGATGCCAATCGCTGTTGAACGACCTGTGTCAGAAAAAAGGTTATAGGGAATATATTCAGTAGTTGTCGCACCGCCAATCATACGACGTTGAGTCGATAGAACATTTTGGCCGCCATCGAATGACAATGCCCATGGCACAGTGTTATTACATAACACTGTGATTGGTGTGCCGCCAGTCGTTGTCGTATCAGCATCCACATTACTCGCAATAGAACTTAAAGTACCAAAGTCTAGAACAGCATTTGTCGTGGTGCCTGTTGCGGAAGTATTGAGGACACAACTATTGGTTACTGTAGCTCTAACAGTTAATGTACCTGTTGCTGTCGCAGCATTTGCTGTATTGAGAGAAAATAGTCCTACAGCAATTACTGATAAATGAAAAAAAATCTTTTTCATAGTCAAAACCTTTTAAATTAAATTGTTAAAATTAATAGATATAAAAATTTGGTACTTATTCTTACAATCATTTTTATTTGACTGCTCCTTTTAAAGTTTATTTTTTACCCTATTTTTAAACATCATACATAAAAACAATGAAAATGTATGATCTTATTATTATTTTAATTTCCAATTAATAGAATATAATTACTCAAATTAACCTCCTGACTACAAAAACCAACATTAAAAAAATCCAATCATTTGATTTTAATAACTTAAATAAACCCTTTACAAAATTTATTAAGTAAAATTTAAGTAAATATGTCAAAAATTTAGCTAATTTTATAAAAGTAAGGCTAATTATAAATTTTATTAGTTATTTTTTATATTGTCATTCTACCTAATTTTTAATTTTACCCATCTCATTTAAAGATATATTTAAAATAAGCTATTAAAGATTATAAATTAAGTAAAAATAAAATGATGAGCAGCAGCGTTAGAGATGAACCATCTATAAGGACAATTATTTTTTTGAAGCTATAAATCTTTATAGAGATATATAAAAATAAAGGCCTCTTACGAGACCTTTATTTTTATATTTAAACCTAATTAAATGCTCAACATACTATTTAAAGTTTCAGAGACGTTTTTCGACTTCACTTTAGGCTGTAATGCTTGCAAAGCCTGTTGCACTTGAGTCCGCTGAGGTTCTGCCAATGTATACCAACGAGATAATACCTGTAGTAAACGAGACCCTAAAATCGGATTCTTTTCATCAAGATATTGTGCAAGATTAATGAAGTGAGCTATACCAAAACCCCACGTGTTTTCAGGGTTATTTGACAACCCTCCACTCACCGCACGAATACGGTTTGGCGTTGTTAAATCATAGTCCGGATGTTGAGTTAAATACTCAATTGTTTCTGTTGTCGCATTTGGGTTTGCTGCCTGAATCATAAACCACTGATCTAAAGATAAAGCTTCATCTTTAAAACGGTCATAAAAATCAGCAAGCGCATCTTGAGCTTGAGGTGCATTTTGCCAAACAAGTACACGTAGCGCACCTAATCGTTCAGACATATTACCTGTGTTCTGATATTGCACATGTGCGAGTTCAAATGCAGTTTGATCCCCCTGACGAGCCATCATCATCAGCATAATGTTCTTTAACGCACGCACACCCATTGCCAAAGAAAATTCTTTTTGCAGATCTGGGTCAAGTGTAAGGTAAGTATCTTTCCAGAATGAACCCAACTCTTGTGCTAAACGATTGAGCAATGCTTCACGTTTTACATGAATATCAGCTGGTGCATAGTTCTGATCGATACGACTACCCAAATAACCTTCGCTTGGTACATCAAACAAACGCGATGCCAATAGCGGGTCGCGACCGACTAACTCAGGCAAAGTACGTTGAATTGCCTGAATGTATGCATCAGCAGAATGGTCGTCTAGCAAAATACGTTCAAGCAAAGTTTGCGTTGCTTGCCATTGGTTAAAGCCGTTTGTTTCGTGCTGAATTAAGAAAGCTAACTCGTCATCAGTATAATTAAATACAAGATTTACGGGTGCAGAGAAATTACGGAGTAGCGAAACAACTGGTTGATCAGTCACACCTGTAAACTCAATGATTGCCTCATCTTGGTCAAACAAATACACGCCATCTTTAACATCGTTTACAAACAAGCTTTCACTATGCAATGTATATTGCTCGCCTGTTTTTGCATTAAACAGTGCCAATGCCACAGGAATTGGCACAGCTTTTAAATTTGGATATTTAGGATGCGCTTTTAAACTCTGTTTAAAGCTTAAACGATACGTTTGAGCGACTGCATCATATTCACCTTTTGCTACAAGCTTTGGTGTTCCAGGCTGGTTATACCAAGTTAAGAATGCAGATAAATCGACACCTGAGCCAGCAGTTAACGCGGCAACCCAATCTTCTACAGTCACGGCTTGTCCATCATGACGGCGGAAATATTCATCGGTTCCCTGACGGTATTTTTCTTTACCTAACAAGGTCGACATCATGCGGTTAATTTCCGCACCTTTTTCATAAACAGTAGCTGTATAGAAGTTATTAATTTCGACAAAGTGATCTGGACGTGGTGGGTGCGATAATGGACCTGCATCTTCAGGGAACTGATGTGATTTAAGCACAGCTACATCATCAATACGTTGAACAGCAGCAGATTGTAAATCTTCAGAGAAAGACTGATCACGGAATACGGTTAAACCTTCTTTTAAGCAGAGCTGGAACCAGTCACGGCAAGTAATACGGTTCCCTGTCCAGTTATGGAAATATTCATGGGCAATCACAGACTGTACACGCATAATTGCAGCGTCAGTTGTGTATTCTTCATCAGCAAGCACACATGAAGTATTAAAGATATTTAAACCTTTATTTTCCATTGCGCCCATGTTGAACTGACTTACCGCAACAATCATATAGTTGTCGAGGTCGTAGGCGCGGCCATAGTGTTCTTCATCCCAACGCATAGAATGCTTTAATGCTTCCATTGCGATATGGCATTTTGGAATGTCTTTCTCAATTGCATAAATTTCTAAAGCAACATCGCGCCCTTCAGAAGTCGTATAGCGATCTTTAAGAACTGCTAAATCACCAATGACACAAGCGAACAAATAGCTTGGCTTTTTGGTTGGGTCTTGCCAGATTGCAAAGTGGCGGTTTTCACCTACCTCACCCGTTTCAAGCAAATTACCATTGGCAAGTAACACTGGATATTTTTTGTCTGCTTCTACACGTGTAGTAAATACAGAAAGTACGTCTGGACGGTCTGGATAGAATGTGATTTTACGGAAGCCTTCAGGTTCATTCTGCGTTACAAACAAGTCATCTGCTTTATATAAGCCTTCTAATTGAGTATTCGTTTCAGGATGAATAATGACTTGTATTTGTAAAATGACTTCATCTGGTGCATCAGTGATCACCAGTTGCTCACTATCGAGTGAATATTGTGCAGAAGTAAGAATTTGACCATTTAGCTGAACAGATTGCAGCTCAAGATCACGGCCTAGCAAAACCAGATCACCCTCAGTTTGGCGCTTCATGACCAGTGTTGAATCAACAATTGTTTTGTCATCATATACTTGAATATCTAGATTAATTGATTCAACCAAGAACGCAGGTTTTTGATAATCTTTTAAATAAACTGTTTGATCTGCCTGAACTGGAGGCTGCGCCGCAATATTCATCTTTATTCCTTATATACTCGTCTAAAACGGTAGTATGAGTCGCCATGAAATATCATACGCCAAGTCATACATACTGTATTTAATTACCTTTATGAAATTAATGGGACTTCATTTATACATTTCAAATTAGAATCTTGTTTTATTAGCACAGATTAGACCAAATTTACGACAATCGTTGTTTATATAAGCAATCTATACAATAAAAATAAAACACCTTTAGCTTTTAACATTTTTTAGAGTCAGCTTACATTTTGGGCATGGTTCTTGCCTAATCAACTAGACCAATATGGGTATTTCAATAAGAGCAAGAGGTGTCAACATGGAATTAAAAGCACATTTTCATCGTTTAGAAAATATTAAAGCTATTCATGATCTATCTTCAGCAGGACTCGATCACCATGTGATTGCCGTGTTCTTATCTGCGGAAGGTATTTCTATGACGACTCAGGAGGTTACGACCATTGTGAATACCTACGATGCACTAGGTAAAGTAAAATTACCAAGTAAAAAAGTGCAGGCACTTATTAATGCCAAAAAACTTGGACAGAACGATGAGAACTTGCCGTGCCCTGTTTAATTAACTATTTAACTCTCAATAAAGACCTAAAATTTCTACATAAATTTTAGGTCTTTTTATTTTAATAACAAACGAAACTAGCAATCTCAGCCATATACAGTGCGCCTGTGTATAATAGCCCCATCATTTTTATTTTATGTTCGGAGCAAAATGGCCTTACAAATTCTACAGAAACAACTGGATGAAAGTAGCCATTGTCCTCTCTGCCAAGCTTCAATGTACTGGGTAGATGCCGAGCAATTTGAACAAGACATTCAATTTCATGAATGCAGTCATTGTCAGCACCGCATATTTAAAGATGAAAGGATGACTTGCCACTGTGAAACGTGTACTAAACAACGGAAAAAGCTTTTACAACAAACACGCTTACAAGAACAACGCCAATTTAAATCAAAAGAGCAGCCACAACGCAGTCTGGAACAGCTCAGTTTCTTACATAAACTTTTCTTGCTGAGTCTTTTAGACGAATATGCCCGTGAAGACATCGCTCATGATGAATATATTCATTGGGATAAAATTAAATACCATCACATCACGCCTAACTGGATGTTTCAGAACTATTTAATTAAACAGATGCATAAAGATGGCATTTTGAATGCAAATGACCAAACTGATGACCCACAATGTTTTCACTTAAATATTCGTTTAGATGGCTACAGCGATCCAAGTTTATTTAGTGTGGCTCAACAGTTACGTAATTGGTTTTATGAAAATTTAAGCTTTGGTATTCCTTTTCGTAGTGCAGATGAAGTTAAAGACGTACTTTTTCAGGTGCTCTATCAAGAAATTATTCAGTTTATGCAATTCTATTGTCGAACTTGGGGCATCCAGATTGCTGGAAATTCAAATTTTCAAAGCTTTTGTTATCGTTTAATGGATTCATTGGCAATTGGACAAATTTATTATCTTGTACAAACCGCGCTTGAATATCTTTATAAGCAAAAAGCCTTGCAAACTCGCAATGATAAATTTATTAACACGAATCTATTAAAGAAGACTTTAGAACAATATCGCGAAAGAGCCGTGACCGAAAAGTGGGAAACGTCAATGCTGCCTCGTCCGCACAATATTCCCTATAGTAAAATGAGCCACATTCTGCTTAACCGTTTCTTAGGTTACGACGAACAAATATTTGTACAGCCTGTATGGAAAGCATGGCGAAAAATTGAACCACGTTTAAATTTTTATTCTGTCAAACGTTGTATGTATTGTGGTTCAAATGACTTAAGCGTTGACTATGATGCAGCAGATTATGTTTCATTGATTTGCCAAAAATGTAAGCATCAAGATCACTATTTTACCCACTAAATTTATAATCACTTTGGCTTAATAGGGATAATAATATGACATCAACATCTAGATTGATTGAACAGGTCATTGAGGCTTGGCAGAACATGCAGGCAAAAACACCTCTTGTGCAATGTATTACCAATAGCGTTGCGGCTAACTATACGGCCAATGTATTACTAGCCTCTGGTGCGTCACCTGCGATGATTGATAATCCCTATGAAGCAGAAAGTTTTACAAAAATTTCATCAGCTTTAAGTATTAATTTAGGTACGCCCACCACCGAGCAAATGCAAGCCATGCAGATCTCAGCTAAAACAGCGCAGCTAAATGATATTCCATGGGTGCTTGATCCGGTGGGCTATGGACCAATTTTAGCTTGGCGCAGTCAAATGACAGATGAACTTTTACAGTTTAAGCCTAGCGTAATTCGTGGTAACGCTTCAGAAATCAGTACGCTTGCAGGCAATCAAGTTCAATCTAAAGGTGTAGATAGCACCCTAAGTAGTGATGATGCCTATCGACAGGCCTACGCGTTATTAGTACATACAGACTGTATCGCAATTTCAGGCGAGTCAGATTACATTTTATCTAAAGAACTTGATGTCGTTATTCAAATTAACGGCGGAAGTCCCTTACAACCAAAAATTACAGCAACTGGCTGTGCTTTGGGCGCATTAATCGCTGCATATAGTGCAGTAACGGCTCCAACCATTGCAGCACTTTCAGCACATGTGCATTTTGCAATTGCGGGTAAACTTGCAGCGAATCAGGCACAAACTATGGGAAGTTTTAGTAACATCTTTATGGATTATATCCATATGTTAGATGCCAACCTGATTGAGCAATATGCAAATATAAAGCTATTAGGTTTAAAGGCATAACCGCAAGTTATGCCTTCCTTGGTAAAGAATTATCTTAAAAGTAAATAAATATCTGTAATAAGATCACATTCTTTCACATCATGCACAAAGTTATGATAGTGAAAGAAGACTGGATAATCCCCTGCTTCTTCGGGTTGCTCAGGTAACCAGTTTTTAAAGATGTAATACACACTTTCTTTGATCTGGTCATGGCTACCCAAATGTCTTATGGTCGCATAACGACCCGCAGGAATTTCTCCTGTTTGTACACCGTAACTATTTTCAGGCACAACTTTTTCAATTGAACCCGCGATATCAAACCGAAACTCATCAGATGGTGTCTGTTCAGGGTCAGCAAACGGAATACCATAAGTTCTAGACTTCGCCACAGGTAATAACCCTGTTTCTTTACGCCAAGCAATAAAACGTGCAGCAGTTTCAAAAACTTTATCTGGACTTCCTAAATGGGACAGATAGGCAATCTTTTCAGCAGGTCGCTCAACAATATTTACATTCATTTTTAGCTCACTTTTCGGAAGTGTAAAAATAAACTTCTGGTGCCAAGATTCCCAGTCTGGTTTATCTCTAAAAGCGCGAGGAGTTTGATCAAATGAGCGCTTAAATGCACGAGTAAATGCCTCTGGACTATCAAACCCTGCTTGCCATGCAATATCAATAATCTTGAGATCGGGTTCAAAAGCCAGTTGAAAAGAGGCTCGTTTTAAACGAGAAAGCTGAATAAACTTCATCACATTTGAACCAATATGAATGGCAAAAATACGATGAAAATGAAACTTAGATAAGGCTGCAATCTGGCTCAGTCGATCGATATCTAAATCTTCATCTAAATGTCTTTGAACATAATCGCAAACCAGTTGCAGCTTTTGGGTATATACAGCCATACATTTATGTCTGTTCATTCGATAGCACTACTTTTACATAGTGCTGATCTCTATTCTTGATCGAAATTGCGTTTTTTAAGATTATATAACTTGCTTGAAGTAATCTTCTCTCGGCATATCAATGAGTTCAACACACAATTGAATTTCTTTATTAAACCCTTGTTCTAGATAATTTTTATTACTGAGTGCCGTTAATAACTGATCACCCATCAGCTGTTTTTGCTCTGCATTTCTTCCTGACAAAATGTAGGCTTTCACATGAATATAGGCTTGGTCAGCTCCTAAACCGATTAGGAAAACTTCATCTTTACGCGCACGGCTTTTGATATCTTCTGGGCTAAATAACTCTGTTTCAATGAGCGTGGTATTAATTTCTTCAAGTAATTGTTTTGCATTTAATCCAGTTAAGTTATCTGAATAATCAACTACAACGTGCGGCATAGCCACCTCAGTTTATGTAATAAGTAATTAAATTAATTAAACTTTACTCAATAAATAATAAAGCTAATCGAACTTGATCATATCCCATTCGAGGACTGGTTGCTTCAACGATTGGTCTTAGTTTGATCGAACCGTCATCAGAAAAATGATCTAGATTTTGTCGCTTTTTCAGTTTTTTATAAATTTTACGGATTTCTTCGACCACTTCTTCACCAGGATGAGCAACAGAAATATCCAGTTTTTGCTCTTTATGAAGTCGGGCCAAATGATTAATGATGGTTGCTGGGGTAAGGCCACGTTCATGTGCAATATCTTCAATCTCATAGCCCTCCTCAAACAACGCACGTGTTTCGTCTAACGTTGCTGAGGCGTAATTTTGTTTCGCACCTTTTGAGAGTTTTTTCTCATTACGAGAAATTTCTGTTTCATTTAAGGTTCCGCCACAGTGACGAATAAAGGCTTTGTGTTGCGGCGTTAAATCTACATCAGCAAAATTAACTTCCGCTTCTTTAGAAAGCTCTTGAAAACGGCGATCGGCTTTTACAGCCAAACTGTCTAACTCTAAAGCTTGCTCGTTAATACCTAATAATTTTAAACCGGTCAAAGATTTTAAACGCGACAATGCCACATAGCCCTGACCTTTTTCAAAGGTGTTCATGAGGTTAATTTCAGCAGCTTCTAAGGTCATCCCTTGGCTTTTATGAATGGTAATTGCCCATGCCAAACGAAGTGGAATTTGCTGAAAACTAGCAATTACTTTGCCTGCATCGTTTTCAACTGACCAAGTTTCAGGCGCAACAAGCAATGTCGTGCCATCGGTTAGTTTTACCTTTGGTAGCAAACCATTTTCATCATCTTCTTCAAAACCAATGACTTCACCTAAACTCCCGTTGATATATCCCATATCAAAGTTGTTTTTTACAAACATGACTTTTGCATGTTTCTTTAAGGTAAGTTCTTCTGGTGCACGAACTGAAGATTTTAATGTTTCTACCAGTTTTTCATTACCATCTAAAACCGCATTGAATTGATGCCCTTCATTATCAATTTCATTTAAGTGCTGACAATTGATATTGTCAACATCCATATTGTGCGTATAAAGACGGGTAAAGGTTTCACCAATATCATGTGAACGTGATTGACGCAGTGCGTGTAGGTGATCTGATTGAATATTTTGCGCACGAATGGCATTTAAAATCTGGTTAAGAATTTCATCATCCTGACGGTGTTGTTCTGTTAAATAACATACGCGAAATTTGGCTTCGACCCATGCATCCGACATAAAACAGAACTTGTCACGGTTGGCTTCACTATTACGTCCAACTGGCGGTAACTGAAAGAAATCTCCGGCCACAATGACTTGAATACCACCAAAAGCTTCATCGCTTTCTTTAAAATATTTTAAAACCTGATTCACAAGATTAAGCTGTTTTGCATGCAACATCGAGATTTCATCGATGACGAGAACTTGCGCATTTTCAAGGTGTTCCTTGAGATATTTACGCTCTTTCATACGTTTCAGGTCATCGTCAGTTAACTGATCTTTAATGCCGATGCCTGCCCATGTATGAATGGTCATACCGTTCATATGTGTTGCAGCAATACCTGTAGACGCCGTAATAGCCACAGGCACTTTACGTGCTTTTAAGTATTGAATGTACTGATTGAGTGTATAAGTTTTCCCTGCACCAGCCGAGCCGGTTAAAAAGACATTTTCCCCTGCTTTAAGCAGTTTAAGCGCAGTTTCCTGTTTCATAATCTCGTAAGTACATCTTCAACAGCCCATAGCTTAACGATTTTCCCGAAAAAATTAAATGAATGTGAAAAAATTTCTATAAAACCAATATAAATCAATAATTAATAGCAAAATAATATTTGGTAGGTTTTTGGTAGGTAGGAAAATGATCTTCATATCTCAATACTAAGGCCATGGTGAGGCTCACCTGTAATAACAAACAATGGATTTATGGAAGAAGGAATCACTCCATGGCTTTTAAAAATATTGCAGATCAAACAAACGGTTTTTATATTCCCTGTGTATCACTCTTTGGACCAGGATGTGCCAAAGAAATTGGCACAAAGGCACAAAACCTCGGCGCAAAAAAAGCATTAATTGTGACCGATGAAGGCTTATTTAAATTTGGTGTCGCAGATCTTATTGCAAACTATTTAACTGAAGCGGGCGTTGCTAGCCATATTTTTCCGGGTGCTGAACCAAACCCAACAGACGTCAATGTTCATAATGGTGTAAATGCCTATAACGACAATGACTGTGACTTTATTGTCTCGCTAGGTGGTGGTTCTTCTCATGACTGTGCGAAAGGAATTGGATTAGTAACTGCTGGCGGTGGTCATATTCGTGATTACGAAGGTATTGATAAAAGCAAAGTACCAATGACGCCGCTGATTGCAATCAATACCACAGCTGGTACTGCATCTGAAATGACTCGCTTCTGTATTATTACCAATACAGACACTCACGTAAAAATGGCAATTGTTGACTGGCGTTGTACTCCACTTATTGCAATTGATGATCCGAAACTCATGATTGCGAAACCTGCTGGTTTAACAGCTGCAACGGGTATGGATGCTTTAACTCATGCTGTTGAAGCGTACGTTTCTACGGCGGCTAACCCAATTACCGATGCTTGTGCAGAAAAAGCGATTACCATGATTAGTCAGTGGCTACAACCTGCTGTCGCAAATGGTGAAAATATCGAAGCTCGTGATGCCATGAGCTATGCACAGTACTTAGCTGGCATGGCATTTAACAATGCATCTTTAGGTTATGTTCACGCGATGGCGCATCAATTGGGCGGTTTCTATAACTTACCTCACGGCGTATGTAATGCAATTTTATTACCACACGTATGTGAATTTAACTTAATTGCCTGCCCAGATCGCTACGCAAAAATCGCTGAGTTAATGGGTGTAAAAACTCATGGACTGACTGTGATGGAAGCTGCGTATGCTGCAATTGATGCCATCCGCAAACTGTCTTCATCCATTGGTATTCCATCTGGTTTAACAGAGCTAGGCGTGAAAACTGAAGACCTTACAGTCATGGCCGATAATGCTCAAAAAGATGCTTGTATGCTGACCAACCCACGTAAAGCAAATCATGCGCAAGTTGTGGAGATTTTTAAAGCAGCACTTTAATACTGATGTAAATGGCATGTCCCTCTAGTAAGTCAAACCCCTCCGACCGTTGACTTACTTTTTGGGGAATACTTAGCTCCAGCGGTATTCCCTTTTTTTAAAACCTCTATTCCAAACCAACCTCTAAACCTGATTGACAATTCGCCCATTTCATTGAAGGATACTCAGCATGTCTTAATTACAATAGCTCGATAAAAATGAATACATCCTCAGCTACTCAAACATATGCCCCAGATATTTTAGGAACTGGCTACGAACAGCTCACACTCAACTTTCCTGATGATTATGAAGGTAAAGTTGTAGCAACCCTAGTTCGTAAGAAAGCTGCTCAACCGACTCAAAAAGCTGTGCTTTATATTCATGGGTTTTTAGATTATTTCTTTCAAACTGAAATGGCTGAACAATTCAATGCACATGGTTATGACTTCTACGCACTAGATTTAAGAAAATACGGCCGTTCAAAGCTACCCCATCAAATTTTCTATAATGTGCTTGATTTAAATGAATACGATGCCGAAATTACTCAAGCATTAGATATCATTGCTAAAGAACAACACACTCAGGTCTTGCTTGCAGGCCATTCGACTGGTGGTCTGACAGCAACGCTTTATACTGCCCATCACCCAAGCCACCCTCTTATTAAAGCGCTATGGGCAAACAGCCCGTTTTACGATTTTAATTTAAGCCTAGTCGAGAAGAAATTTGGTATTCCAGTGCTCAGTCGAGTAGGAAAATATCTGCCAAAAGTTAAATTCCCAAGTCAATTAAACAAATGGTACACCGCGAGCCTTCACAAACAGCTCAAGGGCGAATGGGACTTTAATCTGGACTGGAAACCTACCTCTGCCCCGACAGTTCAACTCAGCTTTCTACATGCGATTCATACAGCACAAAAAGAAATACATCGCGGGGTTAAACTCAATGTTCCCGCGCTGATTATGCATTCTCATCAGACTAAAAACCCTAAAAAATGGGGAACAGATGCGACTCAAAGTGATGTGATTTTAGATGTTAAAGACATTGCAAAACATGGTAAAAAAATCAAAGGCGATGTCTCCGTTGTCTCTATTCACAATGGATTGCATGATTTAGTCCTTTCGGCCCAGCCAGTACGGGAACAAGTCTATCAACAATTATTCCAGTGGCTGGATCAAAAAATCACTTAACTGAGCTTAGGTGAGTCAAGGTATTTCACCAGCAGTTGATGCGCAGGATGTTCGCTCGGCACTAACTCCATAAGGCGTTCTACCGCATCAATTGCTTCGGGGAAATGAGCTAAATGCTTAAGTAATAAATCTGTTTCTTGGGTTTTAAAAATTGCATCGCTTAGGCGTGATTCGAGGCAGTCACGCCATGCACATAAAAACGGACTTTCAGTTTTTGCCAGAAAAACACCTGTGTAAAGCTGCAAAGCTGAGGCTGCATATCCTGCATCCAGTGCTTGTTCAGCTTGCAAAAAATCGGCTTCTACATGAACAAGCAAACGATATGGACGTGAACCAAGCAAGCCCCCCAAAATATCTCGAAGTTGAGACATTTCAGCTTTAAGCGTACCCATACTGACTTTACGTTCGCCATAGAGCGCCTGATAAAGATGCTCTAAAGTTAAACCATGCGGACATAAGGCCAATATAGTTAAAATCTCAATTTGACGCGGTGTTAATAACAAACTTTTGCCATTAAATTTAACTTGTGGTGTCGAAAATGCCCGAATATTTAATTGTTGACGCTGCTGCTCTAGCAAGGCAGATTGAATAATTGAAGCACAACGTTCAGCAGCCAATATTCCCAAACTATTATGATTTTTCCAAGTCGTCGATAAATCAACGACACCTAGAGTTTGTTTTGAATAAGGATCGATAATTGGCGCGGCATAACACACCCAATCATGAATTGATTCCATATAGTGTTCATTGGAAAAAACACAGCTTGATTGTTGAGTTTTTAAAGACAAAGCCAATGCATTGGTGCCAACAAATTCTTCACGCCATTGCCCGCCCTGCACAAAGTGAACACGCTCAGCAGCACTTTGCATTTGCGCACTTGTTGCCGTCCAAATGATCGTACTACCAATATCCCCCACGGCTATTACCATTGAAGATTGCTCAGCAATATGGCGTAAATCATCAGCACATTGCGTTAAGGCCATATCTAAAGCATTTTGTGAAGCAGATTTTTTCTCGACTAATGGGGCAGCAAAACGCTCTTTAGGAATCGCAGCAGAGGCTGACCGTTCCCATGAACTTGCAATACTTTGACCCAGTTTGGCAGCATTTTGAGGAGAGAGACTATTTTGCGTACGCAGTTGATCAATCAACGTCCGTTGCTGCAATAAATCCTTTTTTGTGAACATTTGTAAGTTCCTTATATATCCACATTTCTATTCCAACCTTTCTCCAACCTTCTTCTTTATATCCTAATTAAACAAAGTACGAAAGTACCTACTGACAGGGTTCTTGTTAGTCTTTAGTCCTAAAAAGCAAAGGAATATTTATATGCGCTATATCGATCCAAATCAATCGGGCTCAAAAGTTCAATTCAAATCACAATATGAAAATTTTATTGGCGGTGAATGGGTTGCACCTGTAAAAGGTGCTTATTTTGACAATGTATCTCCTGTTGACGGAAAAGCTTTTACCCGTATTCCACGCTCTAGTGCCGAAGATATCGAACTCGCTCTAGATGCAGCACATAAAGCCAAAGCAACATGGAATAAAGCCTCGCCAACGGTCCGCTCTAATATACTTTTAAAAATTGCTGATCGTTTAGAAGCAAATCTTGAAATGTTAGCAGTAGCAGAAACTTGGGATAACGGTAAAGCAGTACGTGAAACTTTAGCAGCAGACATTCCACTTGCAATTGACCATTTCCGTTATTTCGCTGGATGTATTCGCGCTCAAGAAGGCGGCATCTCTGAAATTGATGAAGATACGATTGCTTACCACTTCCATGAACCGCTAGGTGTCGTGGGTCAAATCATTCCATGGAACTTCCCAATTTTAATGGCAGCATGGAAACTTGCTCCTGCTTTAGCCGCTGGTAACTGTGTCGTGATTAAACCGGCAGAGCAAACACCAGTAGGTATTTTACTGGTTGCTGAACTCATCCAAGATATCTTACCGCCGGGTGTGCTTAATATTGTGAATGGTTTCGGCGCAGAAGTTGGCCGCCCGTTAGCGACAAATCCACGTATTGCCAAAATTGCATTTACAGGTTCAACCCAAACTGGACAAATGGTCATGCAATATGCGACCGAAAATATTATTCCAGTGACCTTAGAACTTGGCGGTAAGTCACCAAATCTTTTCTTTGAAGATATCATGGATAAAGAAGATGACTTCTTAGAAAAGACACTTGAAGGTTTTGCAATGTTTGCCTTGAACCAAGGTGAAGTATGTACTTGCCCTTCTCGTGCTTTAGTACAAGAGAGCATTGCTGATCAGTTCTTGGAGATGGCCGTCGAGCGTGTAAAACGTATTAAAACGGGTCACCCACTTGATACTGAAACCATGATTGGTGCTCAAGCGTCTCTACAACAACAAGAGAAAATCTTAAGTTGTATTAATACGGGCCGTAAAGAAGGTGCAGAACTCTTACTTGGCGGTAGTGGCCGTAAAGAAGTAGGCGATGGTTTCTATGTTGATCCGACTATTTTTAAAGGTCACAACAGCATGCAAATTTTCCAAGAAGAAATTTTTGGACCTGTGCTTGCTGTGACAACATTCAAAGACTTTGACGACGCAATCAAAATTGCCAATGACACCATGTATGGTTTAGGTGCAGGCGTTTGGTCACGTTCAGCACACATTTCTTATCGTGCTGGTCGTGCGATCGAAGCGGGTCGTGTCTGGACAAACTGCTATAACATCTACCCTGCTCACGCTGCATTTGGTGGCTATAAAAAGTCAGGTATTGGCCGTGAAAACCATAAGATGATGTTAGATCATTATCAACAAACTAAAAACTTGTTGGTGAGTTATTCAACGAAACCAATGGGCTTCTTCTAAGTTCTGCACCAAGTTGATACCAGGCTATCAACACTAGAAAGAAGTAAGATCATTAATTATGTAAGAAGCTAGTAATTTAGATTGCTGGCTTTTTTATTTATGTTGTTAAACCATGAGTTTTTATCATTTGGAATAAAAAACCATCATCAAACCTTTAAATCGCTTCATTTAGGCATTGCTTTTGCATTGATTAATACAAACCAACTCCAAGGAGTATTGTATGAATCAACCAGAAACAGCTTCCGTCATTTCTTCAAACACTGAAATCTCGTCAGCAGAATATTTTGCACAACGCCAACTTAAACAAGGCACGGTCGGTTGGTTACTCCTGATTGGTTTAGGCGTAGCTTATGTGATATCGGGTGATTTTGCCGGTTGGAACTTCGGCATTGCCCAAGGTGGTTGGGGCGGTATGTTTATTGCCACCGCACTTGCTGCACTTATGTACCTGTGCCTATGCCTTTCTATGTCAGAAATGTCCACTATGATGCCTACGGCGGGTGGTGGTTATAGTTTTGCCCGCGCGGCTTTTGGTCCTTTTGGTGGCTATTTAACAGGAACAGCTATTTTAATTGAATATGCAATTGCCCCTGCGGCGATTGCAGTATTTATTGGTGGTTATTGCGAATCTTTATTTGGTATTAATGGCTGGATGATTTACCTCGCCTGCTATGCCATTTTTATGGGCATACATTTGAAAGGTGCTGGTGAAGCCTTAAAAATCATGTTTGCAATTACGCTTGTCGCAGCGGTTGCTCTTATAGTGTTTATTGCTGCAATGATTCCGCATTTTAATGCACAAAACCTGTTAGATATTCCAGTTGGTACAGGGGTAGGCGCAAGTCGTTTTTTACCCCATGGTTACTTAGGTATCTGGGCAGCAGTTCCTTTTGCAATCTGGTTTTTCCTTGCAGTTGAAGGTGTTCCTTTAGCAGCCGAAGAAGCGAAAGATCCAGCCAAATCTCTCCCACGGGGTTTAATCGGTGCAATGCTCATATTAACGGTGTTTGCCATGCTCATTTTATTCTTGGGTGCGGGCGCAGCGGGTGCAAGTACTTTGCAAAACTCTGGCGCTCCTCTCGTAGACGCTCTGGTTAAAGTTTATGGAGCTAATACATGGCTAGCGACCTTTGTAAACTTTGTGGGTTTAGCAGGTTTAATCGCAAGTTTCTTTTCAATTATCTATGCCTATTCGCGTCAAATTTTTGCACTGTCACGTGCTGGCTATTTACCGACTTCACTCTCATTAACCAATAAAAATAAAGCACCTTATCTTGCGATTATTATTCCGGGCATTATCGGTTTCTTACTTTCACTTACTAAAGAAGGCGATTCACTGATTTTAATTGCCGTTTTCGGGGCAACCATTTCTTATGTGTTGATTCTTTTATCTCACATCAAATTACGCCTATCTAAACCCGACATGCCCCGTCCCTATAAAACTCCCGGCGGCATTGTAACCTCAAGTATTGCATTAGTTTTAGCAGTGGCTGCGGTCGTTGCAGGTTTTGTGGTAAACCCGAAAGTCTGGTTCATTGCTGCTGCTATTTACATCGTGTTTATTGCTTACTTTTTATTCTATAGCCGCTATCATTTAGTGAAAGGTACACCAGAAGAAGAGTTTGCAAATATTAAAGCCGCAGAACAAGAACTATAAAACCAGATAAGGATGCAATCATGAGTTATCGTAATATTGTTGCCAATCAACACTATCACTTTGCTGACTTAAAGACATTAATGGCAAAAGCAACGCCGTTACGTTCAGGCGACGAGTTAGCTGGTATTGCAGCAACAGATGCAACTGAACATGTTGCGGCACAAATGACTCTAGCCGATGTACCTCTTAAAACCTTTTTAAATGAAGTTGTGGTCGATTACGAAACAGATGAAATTACCCGTCTAATTATTGATGAACATGATTTGGCAGCCTTTGCCCCTATTTCACACTTTACAGTGGGCGATTTTCGAAATTGGTTGCTTGGAGAAGAAGCGACCACCCAAAGCTTAAAAGCATTAGCATCAGGTTTAACTCCAGAAATGGTGGCTGCTGTCAGCAAAATTATGCGCAATCAAGATTTGATTTATGTTGCCAGCAAATGTGAAGTCGTTACCCAGTTTCGCAACACCATCGGTTTAAAAGGCCATCTTTCCACTCGCTTACAACCCAATCACCCGACTGATGATGTGCTCGGTATTTCTGCCAGTATTTTAGATGGTTTGATGTATGGTAATGGCGATGCCGTGATTGGCATTAATCCTGCGACAGATAACTTACATAATTTGTCAGAGCTACTGAAATTGCTTGATCATGTGATTCAGGAATATCAAATTCCAACCCAATCTTGTGTGCTCACGCATATCAGCTCAGGTATTCAACTCGCTGAAAAAAATGTGCCGATTGATTTAATGTTTCAGTCAATTGCTGGCACTCAACAAGCCAACGAGGGTTTTGGAATATCGCTCGACTTACTACAAGAAGGATATGAAGCCACGCTAGCACTCAAACGCGGGACCATTGGACAAAACGTTATGTACTTTGAAACTGGTCAAGGCAGCGCCTTATCAAGCAATACACATCACGGCGTTGACCAGCAAACATTGGAAACTCGTGCCTATGCCGTAGCCCGAAAATATAACCCGCTTCTGGTCAATACAGTAGTCGGTTTTATTGGCCCCGAATATCTCTTTAACGGCAAACAAATTATACGCGCAGGCCTAGAAGATCACTTCTGCGGTAAATTGCTTGGTGTGCCAATGGGCTGCGACATTTGTTACACCAACCATGCCGATGCCGACCAGAATGATATGGATGTTCTGCTTACCCTATTTGGCGCCGCGGGCATCAACTTTATTATGGGTATTCCGGGTTCAGATGATGTCATGCTCAACTATCAAACGACGTCATTCCATGATGCCCTCTACTTAAGACAACTTTTAGGATTAAAGCCAGCCCCTGAGTTTTCTGCTTGGCTTGAACAACAAGGTATTTTTAAACAACAAAACTCTCAAATTTGTTGGGCAGATCACATGCCTGACCAATTCTCTCGTCTGCTCATGAACTAGGGAGAACGCCATGAAACTTAATCGTGATATTCAATATCCCTCTTCTACCCATCAAGATCAGTGGGAAAAACTCAAACAGTTTACCGATGCCCGTATTGCTCTGGGCCGTGCAGGCTGTAGTATCCCAACACGAGCCTTACTTGAGTTTCAGTTGTCTCATGCACAAGCAAAAGATGCGGTTTATCAAAATCTAGATGTTTCATATTTATCTGAACAGTTACAGCAAAAGCAGCTCAAAAGTCTTCATATTCAAAGTAATTCCGCTAATAAAGAAATTTACCTTAAGCGTCCAGATTTAGGGCGTCAGCTTTCAAGCCAATCAAAAGATGTCTTAATTAAGGAATATGCAGAAAACCCACAACAGTACGATGTTTGTATTGTGATAGGTGACGGACTCTCTGCAAGAGCAATTGAAGCGAATGCATTGGCATTTATTGCAGCGCTGAGTGAACAAATTCAGCAAGAAAACTGGAGTCTTGCACCAATTTCACTTGCGACAGGCAGTCGGGTTGCCTTAGGTGATGAAGTTGCTGAAATATTTAAAGCATCCATGCTTGTGATGCTGATTGGTGAGCGCCCAGGTTTAAGCTCTCCTGACAGTATGGGAATTTACTACACATGGAATGCCTATGCAGGTTGTTCAGATGCGAAACGCAATTGTATTTCCAATGTTCGCTCAGCAGGTTTAAGCATTCCTGTTGCGGTACAACGTTTAATGACATTAATGAAAAAATCAAAACAGCTCGGCTTTTCAGGCGTTAATTTAAAAGATGAACATCAACTTTCAGATATAGGTCTTGAGGGAACTCAAAAGCTATTATTTTAAACAATAGAATATGTATAGGGATTTATTGATAAATAGATAATCCTTTGCATAACAACATCATTTCAACGAAAAATATCAATTCCTGGGTATTAGCGATTTATACAGATATTCTCTTCTTTATATTTATCGCTATACTCCACATATTGATCTTCTATGAATCATTTGTATGAGCACAACAAACGCCTTCCCAAAAACTATTTATGCCATTCAGCATCTTGCTTTCGAAGACTTAGGTTCATTAGAAGATGTCTTTTATCAACTCGGATTTCGTGTCCGTTATTTTGAGGCGGGTGTTGATGATTTAACCCCTGCTTTTGTACATGAAGGTTTAACCATTATTTTAGGTGGCCCAATCGGCGTTTATGAAACTGACGATTATCCATTCTTAAAAAATGAAATTGCTTTACTCAAACAACGTCTAGCAGCTGATAAACCTACTCTGGGTATTTGTCTAGGTGCACAGCTTATTGCTCATGCACTTGGTGCAAAAGTATATGCAGGACATCAAAAAGAAATTGGCTGGGGTCCACTGAGCTTAAGCCTACGCGCTAATCAGGTTTTATCTGGTTTGCTTAATAATGTTCATGTTCTACATTGGCACGGTGATACTTTCGACCTTCCTGAAAATGCAGTGCTCTTAGCAAGCTCTGATATTTACACCAATCAGGCATTTGAAGTCGGTAATAATATTCTTGCCTTACAGTTTCACATTGAAAGTACTGAAGAACATTTTGAAAAATGGTTAATTGGTCATACATGTGAACTTCGCCATGCAAATATCTCAATTCCAAAACTTCGCGAAGAAAATCAGCAATATGCTCAGAGCCTCGAACAAGCTGCTTTTGACGTTATTCAAAAATTTCTTAAACGAATTGGATATAGTGGTTAATCTTCAATTTAATATATTAATTAAATTATATCCATAAAACCAAATGCTTAATTTTTACCCAAAGATGGATTATTAATCTATCTTTGGGAACCTTTATAATTAATTTCCGTGTATTATTAATTTATTCATTTTGTAACATAAAATAAACGCTGATTTACTATGGAAATCCTGAAATTTATTAAAAGCTTTAACACGGTGAATACTTATTTATCGCTAGCATTTATTCTTCTTATCATTATTGTTCTTTATTTTTATGTGGTTAATCCAGCTTAGCTTATTTGCCAAAGCACAATAAAGAATAATATAGGTAAGAAAATAGATATAAAAAAGCCCAACTGAGTTGGGCTTTTTTATATCTGCTATTTACTCAAAAACATGTTACTCGGCTTACTTTTTCTCAGGCTTAAAGCTATCTTTCAAATCGAGAATACGGTTAAACACTGGTTTTTCAGGTGAATGATCATGTTGATCAGCAACGAAATAACCCTCGCGTTCAAATTGGAAACGATCTTCAGGGCTCGCTTGTGCCAAAGCAGGTTCAATGACAGCTTCTAACACTTTCATCGAATCCGGATTTAGGTTTGCCAAGAAATCATCACCTGTTTCAGGGTCTGCTTCTGTGAACAAACGATCGTAAATACGTACTTCAGCAGGAATGCCTTTAGTCGCAGATACCCAGTGAATTACGCCTTTTACTTTACGGCCTTCAGGGTTTTTACCTAAGGTTTCAGGGTCAATTGAACATTTCAACTCAACCACTTCACCATTAGCATCCTTAATGACTTCATCACATTTAATCACGTAAGCATGACGTAAACGTACTTCACCATCAGGAATTAAGCGCTTGAAGCCCTTTGGTGGAACTTCCTCAAAGTCTTTACGGTCAATATAGATTTCCTTGGTTAAAGGAATTACACGATCACCCATATCCACGTTTGGATGGCGAGCATGATTAATATCCATATCTTCCGGTAAATTGGTTAAAGTCACTTTAAGAGGGCTTAAAACAGCCATACCACGCGCAGCTGTATTTTCTAAAGATTGGCGAATACAGAACTCAAGCATTGCAACATCTACAATACCGTCAGTTTTTGACACACCTACGCGCTTACAGAATTCACGCAAACCTTCAGCAGTAAAGCCACGACGACGCATACCGACTACAGTTGGCATACGTGGGTCATCCCAACCATTCACATGACCACCTTCCACCAATTTACGTAATTTACGTTTTGATGTAATGGTGTAGTCCACATTTAAACGTGAAGATTCATACTGATGCGGAACCGCTTCAGATTTTACTTTTTCTACAATCCAGTCATAAAACGGACGGTGATCTTGGAACTCTAATGTACAAAGCGAGTGAGTAATCCCCTCAATAGCATCAGACAATGGATGAGCGTAGTCATACATTGGATAGATTTTCCACTTATCACCTGTTTGGTGATGCTCTGAATGCAATACGCGATATAAAATTGGGTCACGCATATGTACGTTTGGGCTTGCCATATCAATCTTGGCACGCAGAACAGCTTCACCTTCTTTAAATTCACCACTGCGCATTTTTTCAAAACGCGCGAGGTTCTCTTCAACAGATACATCACGGTATGGTGAATTTTTACCAAGTTCAACAAAACTACCGCGGTTTAACTTAATTTCTTCTGGAGATTGTAAATCCACATAGGCATCGCCTTGCTCAATCAATTGAACAGCCCATGCATATAATTGATCAAAATAACCTGATGCATAGCGTGGCTCACCATTCCAGTTAAAACCAAGCCATTTCACATCATTCGCAATACCGTCTACATACTCTTGTTCTTCAGCATCAGGGTTTGTATCGTCAAAACGTAAATTACATAAACCATCAAACTCTTCAGCCACACCAAAGTTTAGGCAAATCGCTTTCACATGACCAATATGCAAATAACCATTTGGTTCTGGTGGAAAACGCGTTACGATCTGCTTTGCACGACCAGCAGCCAAGTCTTCAGTAATGACTTGGCGAACAAAATCTAAGCCAGCCTGTTGTTCTTGCTGCGTAGAATCGACAGAGGCATGAGTATTCGGTGTCGGGTTATTTGGCAGGCTCGAGACAACATCATTAGGCTTCATAGTGTATCAATCACTTCTTTGTAGATAAAATTTCGAAAAATTTAAACGCTATCTTCATTTTTAACAAAGATTTTAACGTTTTTTACTTGCCTTGTAGTTTACAGTTTGCTTATGCTTCTCTCAACCAAAAACCCATGGTCATAAGCCCATGTTTAGGAGATTAATGTAATGAGTTTTCCTCAAGTCGAATTAAACACCAATAAAGGTCGTATTGTTCTTGAATTGAATGCTGAAAAAGCACCTAAAACAGTAGCAAATTTTTTAGAATATGTACGTGACGGTTTTTATGACGGCGTTATTTTCCACCGCGTCATTGATGGTTTCATGATCCAAGGTGGCGGTATGGATGAAAACTTCAAAGAAAAAGCAACACGTGATTCAATTGAAAATGAAGCTGATAACGGTTTAAGCAACGACGAAGGTACGATTGCAATGGCACGTACTCAAGCTCCTCACTCAGCGTCTGCTCAATTCTTTATCAACGTGAAAAATAACTCTTTCTTGAACCATACCTCTAAAACTGCTCAAGGTTGGGGTTATGCTGTATTTGGTAAAGTTGTTGAAGGTTTAGACATTGTTGAAGCGATCAAAGGTGTTCGTACTGGTAACCGCGGTTATCACGCTGACGTTCCTTTAGAAAATGTTGTAATCGAATCTGCTAAAATTATTTCTGAATAATTTTAGGATAAAGCTGTGACTTATCTGTTTATCTCAGATTTACATTTGTCACCTGAACACCCTCGACTCGTTCGAGGGTTTTTAGACTTATTGGTGCATTACCAAGATAGAAATACTCAACTCTACATCTTAGGCGATTGGTTTAATGCCTGGATTGGAGATGACTATTCAGCACCATGGCTTGATGAAATTGTTGAGGCTTTAAAAGTCTTTAACCAAAAAGGGAATCGGGTTTACTTTCAAGTCGGTAACCGTGATTTTGCGCTTAATCAAGTTTTCCTCAATAAGTTTAATGGCGTCTTACTACCTGACATTTATTTCCTCAATATTGCAGGACATCAATATCGTCTAGAACACGGCGATGCATTATGTACAGATGACGTTTCCTATCAAAGATTTAAAAAGATTATCCGAAATCCTCTCTTAGTTGCTCTTTTACGCCGTACCCCACTGAGTTTTCGCACTAAGTTGGTTAATGGCTTCCGCAAAAGAAGCTCCGCTGATAAACAGCAAAAAAGCTATGAAATTATGGATGTGAATGAGCAAGCCGTTATTTCTGCTTTAGCAGATGTAGATATACTGATCCATGGGCATACTCACCGCCCCTCGATTCATCAGGTGCAAGCTAAACAACGAATTGTACTTGGCGATTGGCGTGAAGATCAGGCTTATATTTTAGAAATTGATCCATCTTCAAATACGCACCAGCTCGAATTGATTGTCTGGAATTATTAGCTAGAAATTAGACACTTTTTATTTGAACTTTCAATTCTTTAATTTTTTTATTTAAATCAAAATCGTAAATCACACACATGCTGGCAATAAATATAAATTTCCAGCTTATATGTGCATGATCGTGATACTCAATGTATAAAATAAGCAGACTCAATACAAATATAAGAATGATAAAGGCTTTAACAATTCTAGTTTCTCGCAACTTACTCTTTGCCTCAGGTGGCATTAAATCAATCATTTTCAATAGATTACTAAAACTTTATATGAGCATTATATTTCTTTATCAAATTACATAGGAAATGTTTTTGAATAAAATAGCGTATGATGACAAAGATTAAATTCTCTCAATTGCCATAAGATTGATATGGAGTAGACCTATGGACCTATTGAATTCTGTTAAAAGTCGCTATACAACAAAAGCGTATGATTCTGAAAAGAAAATTCCTCAAGAAAAAATTAATAAATTATTAGAAATTTTACGTTTTTCACCTTCTTCAGTGAATATACAGCCTTGGCACTTTTTCGTTGCGGATAACCTTGCAGCTAAAGAAAGAATAGCGAAAGCCTTAACAGGTAAATATGCTTACAATGGTCCTAAAGTACTTGAGTCATCACACACACTTGTATTTTGCACAAAAACAGATATTTCATCTGAATACTTAAATCAATTACTTGAGCAAGATGACTTAAGTGGTCGTTTTAAAGATGAAAAAGCTAAATTAGGCCAAAAAGATACTCGCCATGGCTATGTTGAGTTCTATCGAAATGAGCAGAAAAATTTATTTGGATGGATGGAAAATCAAACATTTATTGCTCTTGGGCAACTACTTTTTGCTGCGGGTTTAGAAGGAATTGATGCAACCCCAATGGGGGGCTTTGATGAAGAGATTTTAAATACTGAGTTAGGTTTAACTGAGAAAGGCTTACGTAGTTCAGTCATTGTTTCCCTAGGTTATCGCAGTGAAAACGATTTTAATGCCAAACTACCTAAATCACGCCTACCAGATGAAGTTATTTTTACCTATTTATAAAATTAGAATAGTTCAAGAGATTCAACTCTCTTGAACTATAAAGCCATTGCCTTAGCTAAACAAATCACGCCACTTATCCCAAATAAAATACCTAAGGTGGTAGGCCATTTTAATTTTTCTTTATATAAAATTATTCCACTTGCAATTCCTAATAACACAACAAGAATATTCATACTTGCAAAAACAATTGCGGGCGAATCCTTTAAAAGAATATGAGCTTTCACATATAAAGCAATATTTGAAAAATTAAGTACCCCCAACACCAACCCAGCTATAGCACTTTTAACCTGCCATTTTTGGGTTTTCTGCACCAATAAATATGAAATTGATAATATAAAAGCTGTAATAAAAATAAGATTCAGAGTGAGTGTAAATTGAAGACCTAAACTACTTGTATATTTTAATAAAATATCTACTGCTGCATAGCCAACCCAGACGCTCAATAAAGCAAGAATTGATTTTCGAGATTGATGACCTGAAGCGGAACTTAGCTGTCCAAATAAAACCAGTAAAACTGCAAAAATACCTAATCCTATACCCCATAGTTTTAACGTATTAAATTGTTCTTGAAAAAAGAAATAAGCGGCTAATAAAGAAAGTACTACAGAAAGACGCTGTGCGATTTCCGTTTTAACAATTCCTGCATACTCCAATGATTTAGCAAGGCACAAGAAAATACTAGGTAAAATTACCCCTAAAGCAACAATTAACCACCAAGGCGTATGTTGTATAGAAACCTGTTGAATATTAGGTTTAAACCACCAAAAGCAAAATAGACTTGCACTTGCATAGTTCCATGCAATCATATGTAGTGGTTGATATCCTTTTTTCTTTAAATTTTTTAATAGAATAGACACCAAGACGCTACTTAAGGCAGCCGCCAATATCAATAACATGACTTACAACTCTATTTATTTAAATATTTGAGTCACCACGATCAAATCATGACCTTGGATGAGTTTAATATTTTGAATTAACTTTTAAATAAACATAAAAAAACCAGTCATTATCTGACTGGTTTCTTTTTAGATTTCAATTAACGATTATTTTCGTCTTCTTGACCATCTTCAAATTTAGTGTCGTTGTCAAAACCACCTTGATGACCACCGAAGCCGCCTTGACCGCCGAAACCGCCACCTTGAGCACCACCGAAGCCGCCTTGACCGCCGAAGCCGCCACCTTGAGCACCACCGAAGCCGCCTTGACCACCGAAACCGCCTTGAGCGCCACCGAAGCCACCTTGAGCGCCACCGAAGCCGCCTTGAGCGCCGCCACCGAAGCCACCAGTAGGTTGACCACCAAAGCCACCTTGAGTGCCGCCTTGTGCTGGGAAGCCGGTACCTTGTGCGCCTGCTGGGCGTGGGTTACGCGCTGGAACAACAGTTGAAATCGCGTGTTTGTATACCATTTGACTTACAGTATTTTTTAATAAAACAACATATTGGTCAAATGATTCAATATGACCCTGTAATTTAATACCGTTCACAAGGAAAATAGAAACAGGGATACGTTCTTTACGGAGAGAATTTAAGAACGGATCTTGTAAAGTTTGACCTTTAGACATTTTTAACTCCAAAAAAATTTTTTAAATCAGCGCAAAAAAACTATCTTTATTTTTCAACTAAAAATTATAAAAAGACAGTGTGCAAATTTTGCTTTATCCATAAGAGTTTCGCAAGTCTTCTTTCGCCTGCTTTATCGTCAAGTAAGTTTTAAAATCGTGTATTTCTTGCAAAGAACGTAACCACGTATATTGACGTTTGGCAAGTTGTCGTGTTGCAAATAAAGCTTTATCCTCCATTTCACGTTTACTTTTGAGACTTATATCACTTTTTAATAGAAATTCTAGTGCTTGTCGATAACCCACTGAACGCATTGAGGGTAAATTTTCATCTAAATCGTATTTTTCAATTAGAGCTTCAACTTCACTCAAAAAACCGATTTCCCACATTTTGCTTAATCTTTGCTCAATGCGTTGATGTAATTCTACCCGATCTGGAAGTAAAGCATAATTATGAAATATGTATCGATATGGTACGTTTTTTGGTTGTGCTGCCTGTAATTTAGTAATTGGCTCACCCGTAAGCTTATAAACCTCTAGTGCTCGAATAATTCTTTGCTTATCAGTCACATTAAATTTTATAGCCGCAGCAGGATCAACGGAAGCTAACTCATCATAAACAGCCTGCCACCCTTCATTTAAACCTTTTTCTTCAATTGCTGCCCGAATTTGGGCATCTGCGCTTGGCAAATTACTCGATAGGCCTTCTAATAATGACTTAAAGTACAACATTGTGCCTCCCACCAAAATAGGAGTTTTCCCACGTGAATGCATGTCATCAATCAACTTACACGCATCTTCAACAAACTGAGCAGCTGAATAAACTTCAAGAGGTGTAATAATATCAATTAAATGATGAGGATATAGCGCTTGTTCTTCACGAGTTGGCTTAGCAGTACCAATATCCATATCTTTATAAACGAGTGCAGAATCAACAGAAATCAGCTCAAAATTTCCACGTTCATATAATTCACATGCCAAAGCGGTTTTCCCGCTCGCAGTTGGTCCCATTAAATTGATGACGGGCAATTGATTTGACATGTAAAACTACTCTCCTCGAGCAAATAATTTATCTAATTGAGATAATGGAAATGCACGCCAAGTTGGTCTTCCATGGTTACATTGGCTGGCAAATTCGGTTTGTTCCATTTGGCGAAGTAAAGCATTCATTTCAGACAGACTGAGTTGTCGATGTGCACGCACTGCCCCATGGCATGCCATTCCAGCTAATAATTCGTCTCTTTTTTGAAGTAATCCTTGTGCTTCATCATTTGGATCTAAATCGTTTAAAAGTTCAGGAATAAGATTTTCAAAGTCAGCTTTTTGTAATATGGCTGGCACTCCCCGAACAATAATCTGCTCATCCCCATATAAATCAATTTCCAGTCCTAAGCGCTCAAGTTGAGGTTTCAACTCTTCCACACGCACTGCCTGCATACGGCTAATAGAAATGACTTTAGGGATAAGCAACTGCTGAGACGTCCAAAACTCTGGTTTGTCCCAAGCATTTTTCATTTGTTGTAATAAAATTCGCTCATGCGCTGCATGCATATCAACAATAATTAGCCCTTCTGTATTTTGCGCTAAAACATAAATTCCATGAAGTTGTGCAATTGCGATACCTAATGGAAATTCATCGACCTTAGCTACTGGCTCAATATTTTCATTCACGGAAAAGTTAGCGGGCTGATCACGCAGTGGCGCCAAGTATGTCTTTAACGCATTATTTAGCTGAGGAGATCCATTATATTTTGGCGTTTGATCGGCATAATGAATAGTTTGTGGACGGCTAGCATTAAAATCAGTTAATAGCTCTGTCGGTGCATTCTGAGTTCGCGCTTCATTATCTGGATTTAAAGCTTCATTTGCACGATGCAGCGTAAATTGTTCCTGATATTTAGGTTGAGGCTGTACAGAATAATCTGAGGTTTCATCCACTTTCATCGCTTGAGCTAAATCAGCGCTCGCTGTCTGAAATTGCGACAGAGTTTCTTTTGCATAATGCCTTACAAACTCATGCACTTCTCTCTGATTTAAAAACCGGATTTCATGTTTTGTAGGATGAACATTCACATCAATATTTTCAGGATCAACTTCTAAAAACAGTAAATAAGATGAATGTTGATGTCCATGTAAAATACCGTCATATGCCATACGTAGCGCATGTGAAATCGTTTTATCTTTGACGATACGTCCATTTACATAGACATATTGCATATCAGCCTGCGCACGAGCATCTGAAGGATGGCCAAGCCAACCTGATAACCGCATGCTAATACTTTCGGCATCCATCCAATATGCATTTTGTACAAATTGCGAACCTAATAATTGCTGTACTCGCTGAAAACGTAGTTCTCCGCTATCAGCTATAGGTAAATTAATTCTAATATTATCATTATGCTCAAGCACAAAACGTATATCAAAATGTGTTAAAGCCAGACGACGAACAATCTCTTCAATATGACCAAATTCAGTCGTTGGTTTCTTTAAAAATTTACGGCGTGCCGGTACATTAAAAAATAAGTCCTGAACACGTATGTGAGTTCCCTTTTGAGCAGCAACAGCTTGTATTTCTTGATGATCAAAGGCTGTGCCATTGACTTCAACCTGATGGCCAATACCACTTTCATCTTGGCTACTGGTCAATGTCAATCTTGAAACAGCAGCAATCGAAGCAAGTGCCTCCCCGCGAAATCCCAAACTTACAATCGCGTGTAAATCTTCTGCCGTTTTAATTTTACTTGTGGCATGACGCATGACGGCTAATGCCAAATCCTCAGAATGAATACCATGCCCATTATCAATAATTTCTATTAAGGTCGAACCACCCTGAGCGATCCGTATAATGAGCTCGGTTGCACCAGCATCAATGGAGTTTTCTAATAATTCTTTAACAACAGATGAAGGACGCTCAATCACCTCACCAGCAGCAATTTGGTTGGCTAACGCTGCGTCTAATGTATGGATACGACGTTGTGTTAGCTTTTCATCAGTCATGAAGCTGTTCCTGCAAAGTCTGATACAAATGTTCTGTGGGTAAAGTTAAGGTCACTAAACGGCTCAACTCATCCTCTGACTTTTGAATATCGATGATGATATCGGCCTGAGGAATTTCATCGCCACCTTTTGATGGCCATTCAAATAAAAATAATGCGTCTGTGA
The DNA here is from genome assembly GCF_035615195.1 of Acinetobacter sp. IK31. Lineage (NCBI taxonomy): Bacteria > Pseudomonadati > Pseudomonadota > Gammaproteobacteria > Moraxellales > Moraxellaceae > Acinetobacter > Acinetobacter sp. IK31. Next base: position 77,519 of record NZ_JANBOB010000011.1, read on the forward strand.
CATCTAAATAGTCACGGATTCCCATTAATTCAAGTTCATAAGGGTCATTCAAACGATATAAGTCAAAATGAAAAATTTCTTTGTCATTGATTTTATACGGCTCAACCAGCGTATAAGTTGGACTTTTAACCGAGCCTTTATGACCTAAAGCCTGTAAGAAATAGCGCGTAAGTGTGGTTTTACCCGCACCTAAATCTCCAATTAAATAAATCACACCCGACTGAACATGTTGCGCCAACGCTTGAGCTAGACGCCCAGTATCTTCTTCATGATTTAAGACCAATTTCAATGAATACGACATAGCACACATAACATGATTCAAAATAATCGATATGATAACATTGCCCTGCCCTAAAAGCCTACTCAAGCCCTAGAAGTTGGCTTTTTTTATATCAATTCTCTTACATATTTACATTTTTTATGTCTAGTCCAAACGAATTTCTACCGCCCATGATTGATGGGGTGAGCGCAAGCCAAGTCTATCTTCCTGCACAAACAAATACTCAAACTATTTATGAGTATCTATGCCAACATTTTCAACATATTAAAGTACAAGAGTGGCAACAACGATTTCAAGATGGGCTTATTTATGAGGCAAATGGACAAAAATTAACACTAGATAGTCCATATCAAAGCAATACGCATATTTTTTATTATCGATTTCTTGCCTATGAGCCCCATGTTCCTTTCGAACATCGAATTTTATTTGAAAATGATGACTTACTGGTGGTCGATAAACCTCATTTTTTAACAATTAGTCCAACTGGACAATATGTGCAAGAAACATTATTAGTTCGACTTAAAAAACAGACAGGTAATGAGTTTTTAACGCCTATACACAGACTAGACCGTGAAACTGCTGGGGTTGTTCTATTTTGCAAACGGGTTGAATCTCGTGGTGCTTACCAACAATTATTTGCAGAGCGTCAAGTCAATAAAACTTACCACGCTATCGCTCCTTATAAAAAAGAATTAAAACTCCCCCAAACACTATGTTTGCATTTAGATAAAGGTACTCCTTTTTACACCATGCAAGTTGTGGCTAATGCTAAAGCAAATAGCCAAACATATATTGAGCTTATTGAGCACAACCAGACTTGGGCTAAATACCGTTTAACGCCAACTACGGGTAAGCAACACCAGCTTCGTGTACATCTTAATTATTTAGAAATTCCGATTAAAAATGATCCATTTTATCCCACGGTTCAGCACAAGTCTGAAGATGATTTCTCAGAACCATTGCAGCTTCTGGCTAAGCATATTTTATTTATAGATCCGCTAACAAAAGAGGAAATGTCTTTTAATTCCATGTTTAAACTGACATTGTAATGTAAGCGTAATGACAAAAAGATTGTATTTTATGCCGAAAAACATTGAAATTACATTGCAATGGTTTAAAATAAATTTCTAAAAATTAAAAATCATTTGGTTTTGTTATTCATGCGAAAAACAGAAGTTTATCAGGTTCGACTGGACTCCCAAGAGAAAAAACAGGCGTTTGCTGTTTTTAAACAATTGGGAATTACCCCTGCCCAAGCGGTACGACTTTTTTTTAAACAGGTCGTATTAACTAAATCCATTCCGTTTGCAATTGAAAATCAGACGATTAATATGGAACAATTATTAAAGCTGAGAAAAGCGAAGGTATCATCATTAAACCAAAATTCATCAACTTCAGTTGAAGATGATGATCATGAAGATTTATTTGAAGAACTAAATGCTCTTCTGGGTGAAAGCGACAAAATTTAACACTGTTGCATTTATAAACAAGTTTTAACGTCAAAAAGCTCTTTTTTTCGTTATGCTCTCTTTGTAAAAACATAATGATAAGTTACAAGGAGTGCCAAATGATCGTTAGACGAGCGACTTTTGAAGATTTAGAGCAACTCGCCGTTTTATTTGATGAATACCGCCAATTTTATGGGGCCTCTTCTAATTTCAAAGAATCACTTCACTTTCTCAAGCAGCGTTTTGAGAATAGAGAAAGTGTGTTTTTCATTCATATTAAAGACGATAAAATCACAGGTTTTATTTTACTCTATTTAGGTTTTTCTTCAGTTGCTTGCTCAACTTACTATATTTTAGATGATGTATATGTTACACCCGTTTTCCGTCGTCAAGGTTCGGCTAAACAGCTAATCGATACAGCAATTTTATTTGCAAAACAAGAAAATGCTTTGCGAATTAGTTTAGAAACTCAAAGTAATAACCATGAGTCTCATCGCCTATATGAACAAATGGGCTTTATTCGGGACAGTGAATTCCAAACATTTCATTGCTTTCTTAAGTAATATTTTGGGCGAGATGTTTTTGCTCTTCAGATAAATAAATCCATTCTCCCTCTGCAATTTCAGGTATAGCCAATTGCCCTATTTGATGGCGATGCAACGCTTCTACTTTGTTTCCTACAGCGGCAATCATTCTTTTGACTTGGTGATAAACGCCTTGATGAATGGTCATCGTTAATTGATGAGTTTCCAATATTTCTACATCAGTTGCAGCAAAAATACCTTTTTCCTGATGTAAGCTCACCCCTTGAGCTAACATTTCAATTTGCTCAGGCGTGACCGGGTCTATAGTCGTAACATGATAAACCTTTGGAACATGTTTACGAGGATGAGTTAAAGCTTGAAGATATTTACCATCATCGGTAATTAAGAGTAAACCAGTTGTATCTTGATCTAAACGACCAATCGCCTGCACACCTCGATGAATCATAATGTCAGGTAAAAGACTAAAAACACTTTGATGATGCTGAGGTTGGTGTGAGCATTCAAAGCCTTTTGGTTTTTTTAAAGCAATATAAACTTTTTCTCTATATTGATAAGTTTGTCCAAAAAGAGAAAACTCTAAATTTTCAGGAGAGAATTGCTTCTTTAGATCATCAGCAACCTCTCCATCAACACTTACAGATCCGTTTTTTATTAACTGCTGACAATATTTACGTGAACCAAACCCTTGAGATTGTAAAATTTTTTCCAGCAGCATGAAGTTTTCTCATTAGAACTAAGCCGTCATTTTAACGTAGTTTCCACTTTTTACTAAACGCTACGAGCAGCTCTTTGCATTTACTTCATTCAATTCACACCCTACTCTTCAACGACCCGATAAATATTTTCATTCTGCTCACTTTCAAATAACAATTCTGTAGTAGGTAAAATAATTTCATTATCAACAATAATATGCTCAATACGCTGACTTAATTTTAAAGATTCATTTTCATGTTCAACTAAATTTTTCTTTAGTTGAGCTTTTGCATTATGTATCTGATCAAACTGATCTTTAATTTTGATATCTATAATATCCATAAAAATGTCCTGTACTCATGAGTAATGATTATTTTTATATCATATTTTTTTAAAACCATAACTTTTAACTTGTTAATTTATATAACATTGTTTCCAAGCGTAACCAAGAACTAAAACTCTTTATCATTGAGAGATATACAATGAATTTTTATTAAAAATACTATCTGAAATCGACTGTATCTTTTAAAGCTTTCACATTACGGCTCTTAAATATTATACAATTCCATTTTATTTACTTTCATTTCTGCTTCTCATGCTTGCCCAATTTGATGTTAATTTAGTTGTTTTACTAGTTCTGCTCGTCTGCGGTTTATTAAGTCAAAATGTGGCTGTAACCATTGCAGCGGGTGTACTGATTGTCGTTAAAATCACGCCTTTAAGTGAGTTCTTCCCTTACATTCAAGCCCATGGTCTTAATTTAGGAATTCTTATTTTAACGATTGGTGTACTCACTCCCATTGCGAGTGGAAAGCTCAGTGGGGAGACTATTTTAAAATCATTTATTAGTATTAAATCGCTGGTTGCTATCGCAATTGGTTTGTTAGTCGCTTGGCTAGGCGGCCGTGGAGTAAAACTGATGTCAAGCCAGCCTGATGTTGTTGCAGGCTTACTCATTGGTACAGTTGCAGGTGTGGCCTTACTTCGTGGTGTACCAGTCGGACCTCTTATTGCAGCGGGTTTACTTTCCTTATTTATTGGTAAATAAAGTGTCGATATTAAAAAAGGTGCAATTAAGCACCTTTTTATACTTAGGTTAAATTATTTACTTTAACCAGAATAATAGGAGTTTCGTTTTAAAGAGAACTTTTCCAATTGCTTCAAGAAACCTTCAAAATAACTTTTCTCTTTTTCTTCAGTTCGATAGCCCGCATATAAAGTTCGTCTTAAGCCTGTAGATGAAACACAATCTAAACGACGGCTTGTAACCCATCCCTTTTGTTCATATTCATTTACTACCCAATCAGGTAAAGCAGCAATGCCTCGACCACTTGCTACAAGCTGAATAAGCATTTGAGTTAAATCTGTTGTTCTTATTTGTTTAGGTTGAATATTCGCAGGAATGAAAAGTTTGGACATAATATCTAAACGATGCTTATCAACTGGATAAGTAATTAAAACTTCTTCCGCTAACTCTTGAACTGTAATATTTTCAGCACGTACCAATGGATGCGTGTTTGATAAGACCAAACGTGATTCATATTCAAAAATTGGGAAATATTCAATTCCTTTTAATGCAATTGGATCTGCTGTAATGAGCAAATCAAATTCTGCATTTTGTAAAAGTTCATGCGGATTTGCTTCAAAACCTGAAGCAAAATCTAAGTCAACATCTGGATATTGCTGTCGATATTGATTTAATAACGGCATTAACCAGTCAAAGCAACTATGGCATTCCGATGAAAAAATAATTCTGCCAGTCTGTCCATGGACAATACGCGTGATATCACTGTGAGTAATCTGAATTTGTGGCAAAACGTCATCGGCTAACTTGAGTAAGCGCTGCCCTACATTAGAAAAACTAACAGGTCTGCTGCGACGATTAACAACCTCTACCCCATACCAATGGTCTAATTCTTTTAACTGATGAGAAATAGCAGAAGGCGTTAAGCAAAGGTCATTTGCTGCCGAGACCAATGAACCGTGTTCACGCAAGGCAACTAAGGTTTTAAGATGACGAATTTCTAACATGGTTCCACGCTTGAAAAATAGATTTATCTATAAATGTTCTAATCTCATCTTTATTTTTCAAAAAATCGAACAACTTTAGATAAATTCTTACTAATGAATACTATTCATCTTATCACAAAATTAATTAGTCAACTTCAACATGAATTTTATTTTACTATTTTTTATTAGTTGAATTCTTATAATTTTAAAATTGAGATAGCTCCCTTCCTTCCCTATGTTATTGAATATATTTCTGCTCCCTAATTAAAATTAGACCCGTATTGGATCTAATTTTAATTAATGCTAAAAGTTATTGGGCCAACACATTTAAGCTAACAATTGTATAGTTTTGATTTTTAGGCTTTAGCTTTAAATCTACTGGTGCTGTTACTTCCAATAAATACTCACCAGCTTTTGGAAATTTGAGCTCAACTTGCCCTTTATTATCTGCCTTAAATGGCAGTGCTTGTTTATCAGTTGTACCTTTTTCTCTTAAATTAACTTCAGCATAAGCTAAAGGCTGTCCTTTTTCAGTTACAGATAACTTAATCGATTGAGCAGCTTTTATCAGGTTTGGGTGTACAGAAAAATTAACTTTTATTGGTGTATTCGGAAGTTGAATATCTGAAACTTTTCCTTTAGAAAGATAACTTTGCAATGTCCACTCTCGTGTTACTTGCTCTGTTTTAATTGTTTTTGTTTTAAGGTCAGCTGGAATCAAATATTCGCGTTCTGCTTTTGGTGGGGCTTTATCAGCTGGCATATCAAAAAATAAATGCCATGTTTTTTGGTCATATACATAGCTTAAAGGATAACTTGCTTGAGTTTGAAGAATATACGTTCCCTCGTCTGGCAAATCTACATCAAAAACAGTTACAGACTTGTGTAAAGCTTCTGGCTTAACGGTCTTAAGCTCATTTTTAGGAGTAATTACGGTAAGGTTGGCATCCTTTAAAGCATATTCACTATTTAATGCTTCTTCGGCATAACCTGCAATTACGGGTACTTGAGTCTGTTCAGTTTTATAAGCTAACGGTGCTACATAAGGTTCATGAGCAAAGCTATAGCTACATGCGAATGCAAGAGAAAGTATTAAAAATTTATTCATTATTACAAAATCCTGTTGTACACAACGGTGAAAGTTTTCAGACAAAAAATAGCAGCTACAGTATACATAAATAAAAATCATTATTATTATCATTTAATATTCAAGTTTAAAATTCTCTGATCTTTTATTCAAAAAGAAAGTGGTTGAGTTCTTAACCAAATGGTTTGGATCACCCTTATCTGGTTGTTTTTGTACTTAGCCTCGGCGATCTTAATTTTTGTTTTTATTATTCTGCACTCTTTTCCCTTATACTTCCTTTTTTGAGTCTCTTCTTAATTTATTATGGCGTCCCCGCAATCCCCTCTTTCTTCTGCACATCAACACTATTCACTCTTTTTAGCAATTTTCTCACTGGCTGTAGGTGGTTTTTGTATTGGAACCACCGAATTCGTCGCAATGGGACTGATTCAGGAAATTGCAAATAATTTAAATATTACAGTACCAGAAGCTGGCCACTTTATTAGTGCCTACGCTTTAGGTGTAGTGATTGGCGCTCCTATCATCGCTATTCTTGGAGCCAAAGTTCCTAGAAAAACTTTATTGCTCGGCTTAATGCTTTTTTATGGCATTGCAAATGCCTGTACCGCTTTAGCTCATACCCCCGAAACTGTTTTAATCTCACGTTTCATTGCTGGTTTACCACACGGAGCTTATTTTGGAGTCGGAGCATTAGTTGCAGCTGAACTAGCGGGTCCATCACGAAGAGCATCTGCTGTTGCCCAAATGATGATGGGACTTACAGTTGCAACTGTGATTGGTGTACCTCTAGCAACGTGGTTAGGTCAAAATTTTGGCTGGAGAGCTGGTTTTGAATTTTCAGCAACCATTGCTTTTGTCACTTTAATTGCTGTTGGCTTCTTTGTACCTAATATTCCAGTCCAAGCAAAAGCAAGTATAAAAACAGAATTAGCTGGCCTTAAAAATATCAACATGTGGTTAACACTAGCGGTAGGCGCCATCGGTTTTGGAGGCATGTTTTCTGTTTATAGCTATGTATCACCAATTCTAACTGAATATACGCAGGTTAATATCCAAATTGTCCCTATCGCTTTAGCTATTTGGGGTACTGGTATGGTTATTGGTGGCTTAGCAGCTGGATGGCTTGCAGATAAAAATCTGAACAAAACGATTGTAAGCGTACTCATTAGCTCAGCTATCGCTTTTGTTGTTGCCAGTTTCTTAATGAGCAATATTTATACTGCTATTGCCTCATTATTTTTGATTGGCCTCACCGTAATGGGATTAGGCGGAGCTTTGCAAACTCGTCTAATGGATGTAGCAGGAGATGCTCAAACATTAGCAGCATCTCTCAATCACTCTGCCTTTAATATGGCCAATGCATTAGGTGCATTTCTTGGTGGATGGGTACTCAGTCACCAAATGGGTTGGATCGCACCAATCTGGGTTGGTTTTGTCTTGAGCCTCGGTGGTCTTATCATTTTACTTATTGCATTTGCCGTAGAGAAAGCAAGTAAGAAAATTTAATCAAAGAAGATGCTAACTCATTATTTCTAATCAGTTAGCTTTCCGCCACAGTGAGGGCAATAACATTTTGTCTCTCTAACCGACTCTTCTTCCTCTAATACCTTTTCACGCATAATCTGAATAATCAGGTTATGCGCTTGCTCTTTTGGCAGGCCTACTTTTTGGCGGATCCGCTCAATTTCAACTTCATCATGTAAAATATCAATACCTCGTACCTGAAGTAACTCACGGAATTCTTGCTCTAGTCTTTGATTACGCTGATTAAGTTCATTTGCAAGCCCAGATGCTAAAATACCGGCAGGTAACGCTGCAATACCAACACCCAAAATGGTAATGAGTGCGCCTAGTAACTTTCCTAAACTGGTGACTGGGGTCACATCGCCATAACCTACTGTAGTTAAAGTAACCACTGCCCACCACATAGATTTAGGTATTGAACTAAAAGCTTCTGGTTGAGCTTTATTTTCAACCACATAAATGCCAGAAGCAGTCATAATAATCATAATAATTAAAATAAAGATAACTGCCTGAAAAGACCCTTTCTCACGTTTAATCACACACAACAATATCTGTAGGGAGATAAAATACCGTGTCAATTTTAATAAACGAAGTAACCTTAGGATTCTGAGCATACGAAGATCAATTCGTACAAAGAAATTGAGATAAGCAGGTAAAATTGCCATCAAATCAATAATTGCTTCCCCGCTTTTCATCCAGTTCAAGCGGATTTTCCATGCAGATTGTGTCGTATCTCGATCTGCAACACTCCACAATCTTAATAAATATTCAATACTAAAAACTGCAATTGAAATAACTTCAAAATAGTCGAACCAAGCATGGTAACTTGTGTATAAATCATTTACTGTTTCTAATAAAACAGCAGCGACATTACCAACAATCAAAACAACTAAAAAATAATTAATACATCTACTTATCGTAGTTTCATAGTCATGATTATGAAGATTATTATAGAAGAACTTACGCAATTCCTTCCAAGCTGAATTTTGCATATTGATCTGACCACTTGATATTGAAGATATAGTAAGCTCTCGCCCTCTATTCACCAATATAGTCTTTAATAAATTTTCCTTCACTCACTTCAATATTTAAAATTTTTCACTTTTCCCACTTCAACTCGCTGCTACACATCGAAATTCATTTTCTTGCCACCACAACATATCATAAATGCCTGGGTGTGATTTTAAGATAATATTTATATAATTTTGCAACACCATAATATGATGGGTAATATCAAGTTTTCTAAATAAAAACTTTCTTAAAATAGGTGTATTTGGAGAAATAAAAACTGCAAATCCATTGCTATATTCTTCATAGACACTGATTCCAAGATACATGGTTATTTCGGGCAAAGGAATCTCAATTTGCCACCCCCAGTTTTCACTATATAGCTCGACATTTAAATGATATCTATTTTTCAATATACTAAAAATATATTGTGCAATATCTTCAGTTTTTTGAACTAAAACACCTCCTTCATCGGAATGCATCTTTTGTTCATATGGTTGATAATCATCAAATTTAAATAAAACTACCGTCTTTAACATTCTCAAATTCCCTATATAAAATACTTATATTTTTTTTAATTATTTTTAAGTTCGTTTAATTATTTTAAAACAAAACATCAGTTAACTTCTAGTACAATATTTAATTTTATATGGATCAAATTAAAAAATGATATATGTAGTACTTTCAAATAAACTTATGAACCAATTCACACTTTTAATAAAAATTAAAACTCAGAAAGACTATTTTTTACCCAACAATGTATATAAATTATTTTATTTAATAATTTATATACCACTTATAGCTTAATCTAGACATATAATTTATTTTTTGATCTTTAAAATTTTCTAAAAAATAATAAGAGGATATATTAATTTAAATAAATATATTTATGAAATTTTTTATGATTAATAATACTAAGTACTATTTATTAAGTTGATACTCATATAGAGAATTTATAATTCTGATATCATTTCCAAAGCGACAATTTTAAAATAAAACTTAATAATTTTCATATATATTAAGAAATACTTAACTTTAAAAGAATTGTCTTTCCCCTTGAAATTAAAGCTAGTACTTACCTCTCATTATTTTTATGGTTTTTGAATTTTTTATCATTATATATTTGCTGGCACAACTGCATATATTACCGCAATGTTTGCAGACTTTTATACGGCGAGACTTGCACTGCTGGGTTCACCGCCAATATTGTTTGCTTTAATGATAGCAGTAACCTCATGACATTAACCCATTATGCGACTGAAACTTCCCCTGTTGTGTTTGGCTCAGGCTACACCCCACTTGGTGAATGGTGGAAAGCTGGCTTTGTCATGGGCGTGGTTAATATCATTATTTTTGTAGTAATTGGCGGACTTTGGTGGAAAGTATTGGGTTATTGGTGACTTAAAGTTGAGGGACATTTCTTACGGATAGGAGTGTTCCTCTAAACTTAAATAATAAATCTTACCAGCAAGCTCACAAAATTCATCGTAAGAGTACTTATTCTTATTTAATAAAACAAAATTATGTTCAAGTGCCATAAAATATTCTCTTACTCTAAATAGTAGTTTTCTCTATCAATCAAATCTTTCCACTCTTCATGACTATAGATTTTAAGGTTATTGAGTCGGGTGCCTATCAATAAGAAACGATCATCCCATGTCAGAATCTCATGGGTATCTTCAAGTTTTATTTCAGAAAATTTTGGAAAGAATTTAGGATCAAAATGTATTATCCCTATTTCCAATAGATACTTTACCTCTCTAGGATTTTCAGGAATAGAATGAAACATAGGAATACGTTCTATTATTTTTTTGGCAATTTGATGTGGTTCAGAATACAAATCATCTAAATACCATTTCTGATCAGAACTTTTCCATATATATGCTTCGAAATTATTCTGCTTAATTAATAAGGTCTCAGTAATAGCATTTGGATTTTGATACCAAACAGTAAATTCTAGATCCTTTGTTGGAATTATAGAAAACATTGGCAATTTTATATAAGGATATGCTTTTAATATCCTAGAAAATAATTTTTGAATTAAGCTATTTAACTCTTCAAGATTTTGTTCTTTATAAAGAATTTTTTCTAAATCAAGAATATTATCTTCTATATTTACAATGCTTTTCATTATTATAAAAATAAGGGCTGATTAATCAGCCCTTATTTTATCTTTTTGCTCAAGCAAAGCATAGCTTTGCTCTTGCGCTAGGGAAAAGCCGATAGGCTTTTCTTGTTCCTAGCTCATTAAGTCAATTGAGCAGCAGAAATTTTCTTAGTATCAACTTGATCAGCTTCTTTAGTATATTCGCTCATCTTGTCGAAGTTTAAGTATTTGTAGATGTCAGCAGATGCGCTGTCGATTTGCGACGCATACTGTTGATATTCTTCTGGGCTTGGTAATTTACCAAGAACCGCAGCTACAGATGCAAGTTCAGCAGAAGCTAAGTAAACATTTGCACCTTGACCTAAACGGTTCGGGAAGTTACGAGTAGAAGTCGATACACATGTTGTATTCGGCGCTACACGTGCTTGGTTACCCATACAAAGTGAACAGCCTGGCATCTCTGTACGCGCACCAGCACGACCATAGATGTTATACAAGCCTTCTTCCATTAATTGGTGCTCGTCCATACGTGTTGGTGGAGCTAACCATAAACGAGTAGTTAATGAACCACTTGGTACTTTATCAAGTAACTGACCCGCTGCACGGAAGTGACCAATGTTAGTCATACAAGAACCGATGAATACTTCATCAATTTTGTCGCCTTGAACGTCAGAAAGAAGTTTCGCATCATCTGGATCGTTCGGGCAGCAAAGAATTGGTTCTTTAATGTCAGCAAGATCGATTTCGTAAACTTTTAAGTATTCTGCATCAGCATCAGCTTTTAACAAGCTTGGGTTTTCTAACCACTTCTGCATGTTTTCAGCACGGCGCGCCATAGTACGAGCATCGCCATAACCTTCAGAAATCATCCACTTCAACATAGTGATGTTAGAACGTAAGTATTCAGCAACTTTCTCTTCAGAAAGTGTGATTGAACAGCCAGCAGCAGAACGTTCAGCAGATGCATCAGAAAGTTCGAATGCTTGCTCAACAGTCAAGTCATTTTCCATTTCTGATAAATCGATCTCAAGGATACGACCAGAGAAGATGTTTTTCTTACCTTTCTTCTCTACAGTTAAGTCACCTGCTTGAATCGCGTAGTAAGGAATTGCATGTACAAGGTCACGTAAAGTGATACCAGGTTGCATTTTACCTTTGAACTTAACAAGTACAGACTCTGGCATATCAAGTGGCATAACACCAGTTGCAGCTGCGAACGCAACTAGGCCAGAACCCGCTGGGAATGAAATACCGATTGGGAAACGTGTATGTGAGTCACCGCCAGTACCTACTGTATCTGGAAGTAACATACGGTTTAACCACGAATGGATAATACCGTCACCTGGACGTAAAGATACACCACCACGGTTCATGATGAAGTCAGGTAATGTATGGTGAGTAGTTACGTCAACTGGTTTTGGATATGCAGCAGTATGACAGAAAGACTGCATTACCAAGTCAGCAGAGAAGCCCAAGCAAGCTAAGTCTTTTAACTCGTCACGAGTCATTGGACCAGTTGTATCTTGAGAACCCACTGTAGTCATCTTAGGTTCACAGTAAGTACCCGGACGGATACCTTGACCTTCAGCTAAACCACATGCACGGCCAACCATTTTCTGAGCTTGCGTGAAGCCTTTGCCAGTGTCAGCAGGTTGTACAGGTGTACGGAACAATGTAGAAGGTTCAAGACCTAATTCTTCACGTGCTTTAGTTGTTAAACCACGACCAATGATCAAGTTAATACGACCACCAGCACGTACTTCGTCTAAAAGTACTGGAGTTTTAAGTTCTGCTTCTGAAATTTGTACGTCATCTTTAAAAGCAGTAACTTTTGCAGCAGCATGGTCAATTTTCAATACTACTTCGTCGCCCATGTTCATGTTAGCAACGTCGATTTCTACAGGTAATGCACCTGCGTCTTCCATTGTATTAAAGAAAATTGGAGCGATTTTAGAACCTAAGCACACACCACCATCTTTTTTGTTTGGAATGTGTGGAAGTTCGTCACCGAAGAACCAAAGTACAGAGTTAGTTGCAGATTTACGTGAAGAACCTGTACCAACAACGTCACCCACATAAGCAACTTGGTTGCCTTTCGCGATGAGTTCTTTGATTTGGTTTAACGGGCCAACTTCACCTGGTTTTTCAGGATTGATACCATCACGCTCGTTTTTCAACATTGCATTTGCGTGTAATGGGATATCTGGACGGCTCCAAGCATCTTGTGCTGGAGACAAGTCATCAGTATTTGTTTCACCAGTTACTTTGAACACAGTGATTTTAATTTCTTCTGGAACGTCAGGACGGCTTGTGAACCATTCTGCGTCTGCCCAAGATTGTAAAACAGCTTTAGCATTGGCATTACCCGCTTTTGCTTTATCTGCTACGTCATGGAATGCATCAAATACAAGAAGTGTTTTCTTTAACGCTTCAGCAGCTAGGCCTGCAAGTTCAGCATTGTCAAGAAGCTCAACGAGTGGCGCTACGTTATAACCACCAAGCATTGTGCCAAGTAAGTAAACTGCACGCTCTTTAGAAACGAGTGATGAAGTTGCTTCGCCTTTTGCAATCGCTGCCAAGAACGCTGCCTTTACGTAAGCTGCTTGGTCAACACCTGCAGGAACACGGTTTTCAAGCAAATCAACCAAAAACGCTTCTTCGCCTGCTGGTGGATTTTTTAATAGTTCAACAAGCTGAGCTGTTTGAGCATCATCAAGTGGCTTCGGTGGGACTCCGAGTGCGGCACGTTCTTCAACGTGTTGGCGGTAAGCTTCTAGCACGGTGTTCATTCCTCTTTTTTTGAAAAATTACTTGCAAATTCCAGCTTTCTTAAAAAGCTTCACAAGTAATATGGACTACAAAAGTTTACTAGAGTTCAAGGTAAAAGTTAATGAAAACGGGGTGTTTCTCCGTGATGCCCATTATTTTGTATCTAAATACCCATGTACAAATAATAAGCATATTAGCCAAATCTGGGCTATTTTTAAGCGGAATAGCCTCAGATGAGAGGAAATTCAATAACCTTACCCAATTAGAACGATTTATATTTTGGCATTTTGTCATGAGGTGTTGCCAAACATTCATCCATCGCTTGCTTTCTAACTTTTTCTTGGAGTGCTTGAGAATCTTTTGTCAGTTCTTCTTTTGGAATTGCATAAACTTTTTCAATAACATTAAGAATGAACTTTTTCGTAACATCATCTTCAATTTTATTTGCATGCTCAACTGCTTGAGCTTTTTCAATTGCTTGCTGGCGATCAAAAACAATACTTCTAGCCGCATTTCCTACGCTAGTACAAAAGCCATGCCACTGCTCTTCGGGTGTTAATGGCTTCTTTTCTGAACAACCGACAAAGAACAAACTCATTGCAATCAATAAAATCTTTTTCATCATTTCACTACACTAATTATTGCTGTTGATATCATACGGAAAATCATCATTTTTGCAAAAATTGCCATAAAAAAAACCGAGATAGAAAACCCTCGGTCTTTTTATATCAAGCATTAGAAATGTCAGTTTAATGTTTCGGGTTAATTAAAAAATTTAATATCCGTAGGTGTTGGTATTTTTGCTGCATCACCAGCAGGTTTTAAGGTGCCATTTTTTGCATCAAAGCGAAATAAACTTATGTTATTACTAAAAACATTGGTTACATATAGGTATTTACCAGATGCATCGAATGAGAAAGCCCGTGGTTCAATACCATTTGCTTTATAAACTGTTGGTTTACCTAGCAATCCATTTTGTTGAATTTTAAATACCAAAAGTTTGTTGTCTGTACCACGATTGGCAGCAATCACATATTTGCCATTTGGACTGAGGATAATTCCACTCGCACTCTTAAATTCAGGTGTTTTGTCCTCATGAATTAGTTTTAGCTCAGCTACTTTTTTCAAATGACCATCTTGTACGTTAAATGTCACAATTTCACTTCGCATTTCTGCGGTAATGTAGGCATGTTTACCATTGGGTGAAAAGACCATATGGCGCGGGCCAGAACCATGGGTAAAGGTCACATCTCGGCTGCTGTCCGCTTCAAGTGGTTGAGGCTTATTCGGGTTATAACGAAAGGTATAGACTTTGTCATTTCCAAGATCGCTCGCATATAAATACTTGCCATCTGGGCTGAAATTTGTCGAATGTGCATGACCACTCTCCTGACGCCCTTTAACATGACCAGAACCTTCCGCGAAAACAATATTTTGAACCATTTCACCCAAATGGCCGTTTGGCAAAATTGGCAAAACAGCCACCCCACCACGACCTTTATCGAATGCCGAATAGTTCGACACAAATAAGAATTTACCATCTAAACTGATTGATGCGTGTGTTGGATGTCCACCATGACTATCCACTGTGTTCAACACCTCCACCTTTTTGTTTTGAATTGATAATGCAGTTACCGCTCCGTCATTTTCTTCATTAGTGGTATATGCAAAACGGCCATCTTTAGATTTCACAATCCAAGAAGGACTTTTCATTTTCAACACCTTAACAGGAGTTAAAGTCCCATCCCTATTAACTTGAAGCTGGTACAAACCTTCACTGGCTTGTTTTGGTTTTTGCACAAGCGGTGCATCAGGAATCGATGTCCATGTTCCCACTAAAGCGATTTGTTGCTGTGCAGCATTTACAGTGGAGCACCACCCAAATGATAAAAGCGTCAACGACAATGTTGCTGTTAATTTTTGAATTAGCCCACGATATTTAATATTTGTATCGTTGTCCTTGCCATATTTTATTTCAACATAAGTATCTATTTTCACGTTTATTTCCTTGAAAAATTCACCTTATTTGCACTTATCAACAAGGTATTATCAATCTAATTTCATTTAATGTTTCTGAAAACTAATTTATAAAACAGCAATTTTCAAGTGAATTTTCTTTAATTAGAACCGTGTTCAAGATTTGGTTCCTTTGAAAACAAACGATAGTTCATATAGTAAATATTCAATTTTTTAAATCTTATGAAGGTGTTATTAAATTAAAAGCCCACTTGAAGTGAGCTTTTAATTCATACATTTAGAAACGCCAGTTGTAGAATAAATCGATCGCTCTTTCTAAAGACTGACTTGCTTCTAGATATAAACGGCGGTTCATTTGATAACGCAACGTAAGCTTGTTCACTGGCGTAAACACACCGACACCATAACGAATAAACAGATCCGGTGTGATATAGCCCGTTAAACTTACTTGCGTATCATCCCCTGTACCTTGTGCATCTAAAGCTAGTCCACTTAAACCAAAAGTACGCCCAATCTGGTTAGTTAAAGCTCGTGTACCACCCAAGCCCATACTGATACCCGCAGCGGCAATGGTGTTATTTACATCAGACTTAAAGCCTTCTGCATTACTTAAACCGCTCGAACCTTCATTAATACGCCCAGTAACGAGCGCGTTCAATGCTTCTTGCTCAGATAGACCTGCATCGTTATAAACCTGAATGTTTGGAGATGTCGCAGTACCTGTAACACGTACTCCAACCATACTACCCTGAACATTTTTGTTTGCGTCTATATCTAAAGTTGGATTTGCCAATGGACCATTGAAACGCGCAATCGCTCGATTCAAATCTAGACTTTGCCCATAAGCCTCAATTTTCACTTTTTGACTGACACCAATTGCTCCATTAGCTCTCATTGCAGTCTCGTAACCACGTTGGCTTAAATTTAAACGACCAACTAATGGAATATTACTGTTAAAGCCTTGGAATATCACTTGGTTTCCAATATTAACAGCAATATCCGCTCGAATATCCCAAGGTTTAGCAGCACGTAAAATTGCAAGCGGATCTTGGCCTTGGCGAACTATGCGGACATCAGATGAGGTATTAATGACTGGAGTCGTTGTTTCCGGCATTGAAATACGTGCACGAGGAACATCTACCGACCCTTTTAAGCTTAAACGCTTATCGAAAGGATACATATCAAGTGTAAGGTTTGGATTGGCAATTGCAGTAATTAATGGTGCCTGACGTACAAGTAAATTATCACCTTTGAGGTTTAATTGAAGACGTGGTGCATCTTTCCATTCAAAACTACCTTTTAAAAGACCTACACCTTGACCGCTGTTAAACGCGCCGTCAATTGTTGCCATGTCCTGACGAATTGATGAATAAACCTGAACATTCGTTAAATTAACTGGCAGCGAAATCATACTGATTGCACCATTTTTCAGACGCATTTCACCAGTAAATTGTGGCTGAGTTAATGTACCGTTGACTTTACCAGCCAAAGCTAAAGTCCCACTCAGTTTGCGGACATCTTGAATAAATGGTTTCAAAACTTTTAATTGAACATCATTAAAAGCGACCTCACCATGCATTGGCATTGATGGCTGGAATGGGTTGATAATAACGTTCGCATAACCCGTACCAATATCAGGTGTTTTCACATCAACACGGAATAACAGTCCTTCAGATACACTTTTTGCAATAATACCCAACTCATCATAAGCCAGAGTGGTTGCTGGGTCTTGTGGATCTTCAGCAGCTAAACCAATTTCACCTTTGCGTGTAATTAAACGTGCGTCAAGTTTTGGATTTCCTCCATTTACCCACGATGCCTTGGCATAACCATTTAATTGCCCAGTTATCGCTAAACCTTCTGGCATAAATGCCGCGAAGTCACTTAAATCCATGTTTTGAGTTACAAACGAGATATTACCGCGTGCTTTACTTACCCGTACCGGCTGGTCAAAACAGAGCTGGCTATTCGCACTTTGCCAGCAGTGTTGACCTACATATAGCTCAGACCGTGCAGAAGAAAAAATCACTGGAGCATTTTGATTTTGTGCCAAACGAATGCGTCTTGAATCAAAACTTCCTTTCTGAATCTGGCCTAACCAATCATTATTTTGGTTAAACCCACCTGCCAACTGAACATAGAATTTGGAAATACTATTATTGCCGAGTACTTTCAATAAATGCGCTTTTCTTGTTCCGGTTAAATTCAATTCGGCAGACTGAATTTGTCTATTTCCACTACGCAAATTATCTAATTTTGCGGTTAATTGAGTCGGTGTTGTTTCCGATGTTGGAAGTTCCCCCTGAATACTCAATCTCTTCACGCTCACTAAAGTATTAAAAGCAAAATCATCTACTGCGATATTTGCTGTTGCTTTTAAACGTGGCTGTGATTGTACATTCAGGTCACCATAAGCTCGACCACGTAGACCCGGATATAACTCGTAGAGTGCTGGCGCATTAAGCTTGATTTTTAGATTTTGGGCATTACCTGTCGCTTGTAGCTGATTCTGCCCATACACTAAAAATAAATTATTGGCTTCAAATTGCTGAGGTAAAAAGCCTTTTTGATTAGAATCCATCAATAAAGATAAATTACCTTTACCTCGAACAGGTTTATTATTTAAAAAGCCTGCAAGATTCAATTGTTGAATATTAATTCGTTTCAAATGGTCTGACCAAACCCCTTGAGTTTTCAGATTTCCTGAAATTTCTCCTTTTACAGCTGAGGTAAAATATTGGGGTTTAAAGCGTACCAATGAACTATTAATATCCCATGCAATGCGATCTTTTAAATTTACAGAACCTGTCGCATAGATTTTTCCAGCTATCCCATCATGTTGTAACTGGTTAATTCGAATAAAATCTGGTGTGCCCGCTATAGAAAACTTCAATAAACCATTTGCCTGTTTTAAGGCTTTTAAAGATCCATCATAATTAACTGCAAAACCTTTAAAACCACCACCAGCTTTCACATCATGAAATAATAATGCTGCTGTACTCTTTCCACCCAAACTTATCGTCTCTTGACCTGCTTGAGCCAGTCGACCAGTTAAGTCAATTTTCTCAAATTGAATGATCTGCTGGTTTGGTTTAGCAAAACCATTTGCTTTAATCGAACCATTTAAAAGATTAACAGGTGCTGCCGCATGAATACTTTGTGGATTAAAATCTTTTGCATTTAACAATGCGTTCCAAACCAACTGACGTTTTTCAGTAGGAAGCAACACTTTAGCCTGCCCAGTTAAGCTACCTTTTTCAGCAGTAAAACTAAAATTTGGAACATTTAAAACATTATCTTTAACATTCAGATTGGCTAGATATTGCCCTGCTGGCAATAAGGTTTTTTCATGCTGATATACTTTTGTAGCAACTTTAATATCTTGCTGACCATCACGTAATGTTAAATCAACCTGACCATTGTCACTGCTTAACCATCCAATATAAGGCATTGCACGGTCTATTTTCGTCCAAGCTACATTCATAAGCATTGGTTGAGGTTTATTATTTTTCTCTGGCGCCTGATTAAACTTGAGCTTCCAAGACTCGTAACGGTCAAAATCAACATTAGCAAATACTTCAGTACCTTTTTCCAAAGAGCCGGTTGAAGCAACAGTAGCATCTAAACTTGGCGGTAAAAAGTCTTGAACAACCTGAGGAATGGCTTTGTCTTTAGGATTAATATGGTCTAAACGACCTTTGACATCCCAAGTAACATGGTCTTTCCAGTTCACTAAACCTTTAAGGTTCACAGCACCTTTCATTACCTGACCATTAAAATCGGTAATGTTAAGTTGATGAACTAAGTCAGTATTCATTAAAGCGTTGTATTGACCTTCAGGTAAATTCTCACCTTTTAAGTCAGTATCAAGCGCTAGATTAAGTTGTTTAATATCACCTTGAAACTTGATCACACCATTTTTTGCAAATAATTTTTGTTCAACCAATAAAGGTAAGTGATAATTTTTGAGTAATAACTCACCTTGCATTGGAACTTCATCACGAACAGGATGTAACACCACCCAACCCGTTAACAAATCTGGAGTTGTTGTTGCAACACCAGCTTTTAAAGTATCTAAACTTCCGCGAGCTGCGACTTTAATATTTTGAATATTTAAACTTTTTAGAGATGGGATTCTTAAATCTGCTGTCGCATTTAATGGGTATTTACCACTAAAATCCATTTTTCCTGTGGCATTATGGACAGAAAGATAGCCCATATCCATACTAGATTTTTCAAATTCCAGTTTGGTCTCTGACCAAAGCGCATCTTGTAAATGAACATCATGAAAATCTACATCTGAGGTCGCTAACTTAATCTCTAAATGATCAACATCGGCTTCATCAACGCGTAGAACAAATGGTAACTTAATCGGCTTAAATTCGAACGCTTTACCAGACGGCGGAGCTTTATTAATAATATGTAAGTTACGTACATCTGCATGACTTAAATGTACTTCTTTTTCTAATAATAAAGAGCGCCATCCTAAACCTACGTCAGCTCTATCTAATGAAACATCAACGTCCTTTAATTGCACCAAAACATTCTTAAGAATAATTCCGCGCAGTAAGTTACCGCCTTCATATTCATATTTAATTATTTTCTGAGCCTCTAAAACCCGATCTAATAAAAAACGACTTCCGCGATCTGTTGACATCATAATCACTAACGAAGACGCTAATAATAAAAATATGATCAATATCGTCAGCACGAAACTACGCAAAATGCGCCGCTTCTTAGGAGAGCTAGGTACCGAAGTTGGCTGCTGTTCTACTTCCGCCATAAAATAAACCTAATAAAATTTTATTTTTAAAGTTGTGGGCCTATAAAGAAATGTAAACGAATCGGATGGTTTTCATCTGAAATACCCGAAGCGACATCTAAACGGATTGGCCCGATTGGAGACTTCCAGCGAATTCCAACCCCAACGCTATAAGCTGCTGGATTACTAAAGTCTTTATCATAGGCATTACCAAAGTCAGAGAAAACGGCGGCTCGCCAACCGTCTTTAAACTGATAGTTATACTCTAAAGAACCTACAGCCAAAGCTTGTCCCCCAATTTTATATCCATCGACTTCTGGGGAAAGACTCTTATAATCAAAGCCACGAATGGTTTGGTCACCACCGGTAAAGAATCTAAGATTGTACGGAACCTTGTCAAAATCATCGGTAAAAATGTAGCTAAGGTCAGATCTTCCAACGAATTGATGGTCGTCATTTTCACCAAGAGAATAAATAAATCTCCAACCTGCACTTGCAATTGCCATATTGGCATCGGACAGTAAACTCTCGCTGCCTAATTCTACCTTATAGGTTTGTTTAAAAGCTTTCGTTGGATTTAAACGTGTATTACTAGAGGTTTTAGACGTTTCATAACTAAATAATAAGGCTTCCTGCTCAGATGCAGCCGTTTTAAAAGCATCTGGTAATTCCGAAATATCAACATCACCCTGTTGGGTCAAACGGTCTAAACGATAGCGGACACCAATGGTATGTTGCCAGTTCCCTAAGGGCCGTTTAATTACACGCTCACCACCAACAACAGCAGATTCAGTTAACAAACTTACATCTGGACCAATATCATCACGAGTTTCACGCTCATATCCGCCCACGATATTAAAATAGTCATTTAATGGGTGTTTATAAGGAATACTATATCGCCCATCAATCGATTGACGAATTTGAGAAACTTCCAAGTTGGCATCAAAAGAATGACCATATTTATTCACAATAGAACGGCGATACTGACTACGTAAACGTGCGCCTGTATCGGTCCCGTAACCGACACCAGTTTCTAAACTATTTAGCCTGTCTGCATTTAAGGTCACGATGACTGGAATTCTTTTTGTTTCACGTGCTTGTGCTTGCAGGCGGTCTTGTTCAGTTTCTTGTTCATTTTGCTGAACTGAAGCACTTTGCAAAGTCGCTATTTTAGCCTCTGCACCTTTTACATTTTGTGTTCCTGCAAACTGTTTTTCATCTATTACATTTTGTGTCACTTCTTTATTAGATGTCGCTAATTGACGTGCTTTCGCAAGTTGTCTTTCTTCTGGTGAAAGTAAATTAGATTCATCAACATCAATATTTTGTTCGTCAACTAAAGCCTGTAAATCTGGTGGTAACTCAAGTGGTTTTTCAATTGGATCAGGTTTGATTGAGTCAACTAAGGTGTAATTAAAATAACGCGAGTTGGTTAGATTATTTGCTAAAACATTGACACGCCAAAAAGCATAATCATCGCCATCTTTCCAAGGCGCCATACTTTCTAAAACATTCAAATTTAACGGTAAAGGTTTCGATGGATCACTCATACGAAACTCAACCTTATCTAATTTGTATCGCTCACCTGTTTCATAGCGTAAATTAATATCAGCCTTATTTTCTGGCTGACTTACTTTTACATCATGTAAGCGCCAAAAAGCATCAAAATAACCATTATCTGATGCTGCGTTGACAATTCGGGTTTTCGTAGTTTCATATAAACCATGGTTAAAAATATCGCCTACATCCTGATCAGGAACTAAGCGAATAACTTGAAACTGGGGTTGTTTTTCACCCGCACCAGTAAATTCAATATTTTGTTCATTAATTCGTACTGGTTCATTTGGTGTAACATTAACACGAACCCGACTCGGGCTTAATTTTTCAAATTTAAACTCAGCATTATAATAACCAACCGCTTGAGCAGCCTGATTACTTAATGTTCTGAGTTGAGGTAAAGCTGCATTAAAATCTTCGAATGATTCTTGGGTAAATGTCGATAACTTACCTTTGATATTTTTAGCCAGCACATCTGAAGCACCACTTACTTCTGCACTAATACGCGGTACTTGTTCCATCGGAATTGCACGTGGCGGACGCACTTTATTTAAAATACGTTTAAAGAAACCAGCTTGTTCAGGCGGGGCATCGGTCTCTGGAGTTAACTCTGGTAAGGTTTTTCCAGTTTCATTGGCTTCGACTACAATCTGGCTATCAGATTTAATCTCTTGCATAAGCTGATCAATATTTACAGGTGCTTGTTTAATTTCCTGTATTTCAGACTGTGTTGCATCACTTACCGTTACTTCAGGTAGCTTTTGAGTCCCATTTTGGAAGTTTTGCGCTTCACTTTTAGCTTCTTCAGCGACTTTATAAATTTCATTTGCCATGTTTTGATCGACAGGCAAATCAGGTAAATCCTCAAGATTATCAAGCGTAATTGGCTTAAATTCGTCAATTTGATTTGGAAATTGTTCTTGTTGTTGCAATATAGCCAAGCTATCTTGTTGTTGCTGAGCTTGAGTCACAAGGGTAGCAATATCTGTTATTGGAACATTATTTTGCTGATCCACTGACGCTAATTGTTCAGTTGACGCATCAGACACTGTCTGATTTAAAGTTGAAGAGTTACTCTCAACAGAGGTTTGAGCAAAACTTGGCGTTACACAAACGGTTAACAACAAGCTGCTACAAATAAGTTTAGGAATCCCCTGCATTTTTAAAATTAAATGCATAGAATGAGTGAGAGTTGACTGTTTAAACTTAATTTTAGAAGGCATAGAAAACTCTAGACTTATTTTTTAATAAAACGCACCAAGGTAAGTGTAAAACTCACTCAAAAACCATTGATTTTTCATTTAATCAAGCGTTAAAAATATCATACATGGTTTTCGATGCAAATTAACACTCGGTCACATTTTTTTATAAAACACAATGAAGTTTGCACATGATGAAACAAGATGAGCACCTGATGACATCACGTCGGTTCGTACCGATGTTTTTTACCCAGTTTTTCGGGGCATTAAATGATAACGTTTTTAAGCAATCTTTATTATTAGTGATTACTTATGGTTTGATTCAGCAGCAATCTGCCCCTGTTAGTACTCTTAATAATTTAGCGGCTCTCTTGTTTATTTTGCCCTATTTCTTTTTTTCGGCCACTGCCGGACAAATTGCAGATAAATATGAGCGTTCACAACTCGTCCGCGGCATAAAAATTTTAGAAATCATCATTATGCTCATCGGCTCTGCCGGTTTTTTATTGGGACACTTATGGTTGCTTCTGCTTGCTTTATTCTTAATGGGTACACATTCAACATTTTTTGGTCCTATCAAATATGCAATTTTGCCTGAAATTTTAAAACCACATGAGTTGATGTCCGGTAATGCTCTGTTTCAGTCGGGCACTTCAATGGCAATCTTATTTGGGATGATTTTAGGTGGTGCGGTGATTGCATCATCACACGGAAATTTATTGTGGATTAGTCTTACAGTTGTGATTATTGCTGGCTTAGGCTATTTGTGTAGTCGATTTGTCTTACCGCAAAAAGTTGCTGCACCAGATTTAAAAATAGACTGGAATTTTATTCGTACGAGTTTTCAAACAATTAAATATGCCAAAAGCTTACCTTTAGTATTCATTATTTTATTAGGTAACTCATGGTACTGGTTTTATGGCGCTACTTATTTAACGCAAATTCCACAGCTCACTCAACAGAACCTTCACGCTTCAGAAAATGTCGTTAGCCTTTTGCTGACTTTCTTTTCGGTTGGTATTGGTGTCGGATCTCTTCTTTGCCGTAAAATTGGGGGTTCAGAAATTAATATTAAAATGGTACCGATTGGTGCAATAGGTCTTACTGTTTTTGCATTATATCTTGCTGCTAGCTTAGCTTTTGTACCTGAAAGAACTGGGGCATTACTCACTTTAAAAGATATTTTTACCCAAGGCTGGGTTTACTATCATGTCATGTTAGCAGTGACTTTACTGGGAATTAGTGGCGGTTTTTATATTGTCCCTCTTTATGCCATGATGCAGGCTTATTCACCACGTTCACATCGTGCTCGTGTTGTAGCAGCGAATAACATTTTAAATGCCGTTTTTATGGTTTCTTCTGCAATTTTTTCAATCTTAATCTTAAGTGTTTTAAAAATTGATATTAAAATACTTTTTATTATTACAGCTGTACTTAGTGCAATCTTTAGTATTTGGCTTCTAGCTCGACTAAAACCAATGCTTGCCACAGCCCACCTTTCTTTAGAGGACTAATTTATGCGCCAATATACAGGCATCGATCGACTTATTAACTCTTTTGATCAGGCATTACGTAGTCTTGTTCCGGGTGCAACAGCAGCGCAGCGCCAAAATCCAGCCGAAACAGTTGAAGCAAAACTAGGGGTAGAAGATGCTCGCCATGTAGCGGGTTTAATGCGTGTTAATCATAGTGGTGAAGTCTGTGCTCAAGCCCTTTATCATGGTCAGGCATTAACGGCAAAATTACCGAATGTACGTCAAGAAATGCAGCAAGCGGCAGTTGAAGAACAAGATCATTTAGCTTGGTGTGAAGTTCGTTTAAAAGAGCTAAATAGTCATACCAGTTTATTAAACCCAATTTGGTATGGTCTTTCTTATGGTATGGGTGCTCTTGCCGGTATTGCAGGTGATAAATATAGTTTAGGTTTTGTGGCCGAAACTGAACGTCAGGTTAGTCTTCATTTACAGGATCATTTAAATCAGTTACCCGCTCAAGATGAACGCTCTCGTAAAATTTTAGAGCAAATGAATGAAGATGAATTACATCATCGACATACTGCACTGGAAGCAGGCGGCGTTGAATTACCTTACGCAGTAAAAATTACCATGACAGCCATTTCAAAACTCATGACAAAAACCAGTTATTATCTTTAAGAAATAAAGGATTGATCTCAATCAGATCAATCCTTTTCAAATATTATTTTAAGCCATGATCATATTTGAAACGCTCGATATCTCGAATTGAGTTCCAATAGTTTCGATTAATACGGTCACGATCAATTTGTAATTCTCTTAAAAGCTTACGATAACGTTCACGCTCTTCTGGCTTTAATTTTTCGTTGTAAGCACTGTCAGAATATTGCTTAAACTTTTCGTCATAACGGTCATACTCATTTTTTGCATTATAGTGATCGGAAGCTGCCTGATAATAAGGTCTTAAACGATTACGCTGCTCAACTGGGCACACATTGATATTGCCACTACCCTCTAAAGCGTTATAAAAAATATTTGTTGGCTGGCAATAATATCCTAGACCTTCTTTATACCCACGTTCATATGACTTTTGATCTGGAACAATATTGGCTTTTCCACATGCTTTGTAATATTGATCTAAACGTGGCGACGAACCTTTTGAACCATCTTTCTCACCCACTAATGACCAATTCGCAGTCTTACATTCTTCTACGCTCATTGCAGCACAACCTGAAAGGCTGATTGCTAGAATGGCTAAACCGATATTTTTCATATTAAGAGAACTCAAAAAATAAATTTAAAAAACGCAAAAATAAAATTCCAGTAAATACCCTAAAAGGCCTTGCTCTATTCAAGACTTCAAAAAAAGTGACTCACTGGATAAGACTTTAAGTTTAAATCAGTTTGACCATCTCACCAAATTGAAAGGCTATAATTCCTAACATTGTTTAACCTAAAAAATAAGACCAAATGAAATTTGATAACTTTTAGATCACTCTTATACGCTAATTTTACTTAAATTTTTAATTATAAAGATTAGACTCAAACAATTGATTATTCATGCAAAAAAAACTAAATATTCCAAAAATTATTCTTTAATCATTTTACTCTTTTTTTATGCTATTAACCTCACAGCTTGCGGTAGGATTTTAGCTAAATAACCACCAAGGTTTTTATAATGAGTACGCATATTTATCCAAACTTAAACTTACAAGACTCTCACCTTAAGGCTTTTAAAATATCAGACGATTTTACTCCACCAACACAAGCCTATACTTTCCAACCCGATTTATTTTTGAAAGAAGTCGATGAATATTTAAACTCATATCCTCATACTCAACATATTGATATTTGCCTACATGATTTAAATGGGCATATTCGTGGTAAACGAATTGATGTTAAAAGTTTGAGAAATCTCTCCAACGGATGTTATTTTCCACTTTCTGTTTATGCAATGAGTCTTGATGGAAAAGTTATTGAAGAGACAGGCCTAGGAAAATATATTGGTGAACCAGACAGACTTTGCCTGCCCATTTTAGGCAGCTTGCAACCAAGCGCCTTATCCCCTGAATTGAATGCCCAGCTTTTCCTCACAATGCAAGAAGAAGGTGGCTCAGATTGTCGATATGAACCACGCAATATATTAAAAAAATTATTAAATCAGTTACATACTAACAATTATTTTCCTGTCATGGCTGCTGAACTGGAATTTTACCTTTTCTCACCCAACCATCACACTGAAACATGTTTGGAAAACCAATGTTTTGACATAGATGCACCAAATAACTATCAACAAGTCTTAGAAGAAGTTGAAAAAGCAGCCCTACTACAATCTATTGAAATTACCGCTATTGTTGCAGAGTCATCACCTGGACAATACGAACTAAACCTTCAACACACTCATGATATTTTAAAGCTGTGCGATCAAATTAATGCCTTAAAAAGAATTGTAAAACAAGTCGCAAGAAAACATGACTTAACTGCCTGTTTCATGGCAAAGCCCAACTTGGCAAAGGCTGGTAGTGGCATGCATTTTCATATGAGCATGCTCAATCAGTACCATGAAAATATATTTAGTTCAGAAGTAGAAAAAGATGAGCTTCCCGCCAAATTACTCAGCTCGATTAGTGGCCTAATTGAATTAATGCCTGCATCTATGGCTATTTTAGCACCTAATATTAATTCTTATAGACGTTTTAAAATCGGGCACCATGTGCCATTAGAAGCAAATTGGGGTACCAATAATCGTAATGTTGCTATTCGAATTCCATGCTCAGATTTAAAAAATCAACGCTTAGAATATCGAGTTGCTGGAGCCGACTGTAACCCCTATTTGGTTACAGCTACGATTTTAGTCGGTGTGTCTTACGGCTTATCTCATAAATTACCGCTACCAAAACCTGCACATCTTTTAAAATTTCCAGATGAGCACATTTTATTAGCCAACAATCAGCCAGAAGCCTTAAAAATATTTAAAGGGAGTCTTATTTTAAAAGGATATTTCGGAGCGGAATTTATAGAGCATTGGTACACAGTTAAACAGGCTGAATATCAAAATATTTATAGTCAAATGACCGAAGCAGAACAACATTGGGATATATAAATAAAAAACGCCGAAAGATATAAACCACTTTGCAAACCCTTAGGGAGAAATTCCCTAAGGGTTTTTTATATGTAATTAATAATTTTTCTGTTTAGCTAAAAAACGTAATCCCACACCGGGTTCGGTTGCAATATAGCGTGGCTGAATTGCATTATCTCCAAGTTTACTTCTCAACTTGCCTACTAAAATACGTAAATAGTGAGTATCTTCCTGATGGGTCGGTCCCCATAATTCTTTTAAAAGTTGTGGCTGTGTTAAAAGCTGCCCTTGATAGCGCATTAACAGCGTCAAAAGCTGAAACTCTTTTCGAGTTAAAGTAATTGGCTGTTGTTCAATCCACACTAAACGCTGCATGACATCAACTTTAAGGTAGCCGTCATCATACACATGAGCTTCTTGTTGAATGGGTTGGCTTCTTAAAATGACACGTATGCGCGCCAACAGCTCTTGCACACTAAAGGGCTTGGTCATGTAGTCATTTGCACCCGCATCTAGCAAGGCAACTTTTTCATATTCATCGGCGCGTACAGATAACACAATCACAGGAACATTCGACCAACTACGTAACTCTTGAAGCACTTCTTTACCGTCTAAATCTGGCAAACCCAAATCTAAAATAACTAAATCAGCACCTTGTGTTGCCAAAGCCTCCAAACCTTTGTAACCAGTCTCACAAAGAGTGGTTTTATATTTTTGTGTTCTTAAGGCAATATCTAAAAATTTACGAATTTGAGGCTCATCATCAATAATCACAATACGTGTTTCTACAGGCGATGTTTCTGAACTTATCATGACTTTACAACTTATTCTTTTACTGGATGAATGGGTAATTTGATTTGAATTAAGGTACCTTTATTTTGGCGCCCTGAAAATGCTTCTATTGTACCCATATGAGCACCTATAATTGCCTTAACAATCGTTAGCCCTAAACCTGTACCGAATTTTCCACGGTCTCCACGTTCCATAGTATAAAACATATCGAAAATGCGGTTTCTTTCATCTTCAGGAATTCCCGTTCCTCTATCTTCAATTTCTATTTTTACTTCATCTTCTGATGAAAGATTAGCACGAATCATGACTGGTTCATCTGGAGGTGAAAAGTTTGCAGCATTTTCTAAAATATTAAAAATGGCTTGCTCTACCAGTGCTGGATGAACATACAAACTAATTACTTGTTCAGGTAATTCGACCAACACTTGAGTATCTGGTTTATAACGCTTCAAACGGCGGGTTGCCGAACCAATTAATTCATCTACACCAATCCAGTCTCTTTTTAGAGATAAGCCTTCATGCCCCAAACGTGTCATATCAAGCAAATTTTGAATATAACGGTCTAAGCGCTCGCCTTCTAAATGAATGGTTTCGAGTAAATCTTGTTGATCTTGCTCTGACATATCAGCTTTAAAATGAGCAAGCGTATCAGCGGCTCCAATAATAGAAGCAAGTGGTGAGCGTAAATCATGCGATACCGAAGATAATAAAGCAGAACGTAAGCGCTCTGTTTCACTGGTTACTTTTGCTTGTTCAAGCTCATTAACCAATTGGGTTCGAAGTGCTGCCTGCGCAATATATTCAATTACGCTTTCAGTCAGCTTCTTTTGCTCAAAATTTAAAGAAATCACTTCATCTTTAAAGTAAATTCCCACAATACCTAGGCTATTTTTTTGTTCTAAAAGAGGTAAAAACCACCAGTTTGACTGACTAAGCGTATCGGTAAAACGCCCACATGGTTGTTGATGCTTCAAACACCAATCTGCTGCCACTTTTTCTTTATCATTTAGTTCTATGTCAGATGAAATCACTCTATCTTGAATAGAAATCCACACTTTAGTTTGAAGTTGTGTTTCTAAGGTCATAAGTCCTGTTTGCATGACTTCTTCAAGGTTCACTGCACGAGAAAGTTTACGCGCCAAGTCTTGCATCACCGTAGTGTAGGCATTTGCAGCTTTTAACGATAAAACCTGCTGACGTAATTGAGAAGCCAAGCGCCCAGCGATTAAAGCTGCTGCAAAGAAAGCCACAACGGTAACCACACCTTGATGTGCTGAAATCTGAAAAGTAAAACGCGGTGCAATAAAGAAAAAGTTATAGGCTAAGAAACAAATAAGAGCGGCTACTACCGCAGCAAGCATTCTAGTTTTCGTTGCTACAATTAAAACTGAAATAATAAAAATGACAGAAAAGTCTTCAATACCTAATAAAACTTCGGCAAAGTGCGCTATAAAAATACTGGCACAGGTAACGGCTAAAACAAAAATACTTTCTTTTAAAGATAGAAAAGACGGCTTTTCAAACTGAGTTATCTTTTTAATGCCCTGTTCTGGATGCAAAATAGTTAATGCAATTGAGCTTTCTTGATTCAGTAATTGCTGAGCCAAATTTTTCTTAAATAACTTTAACCACCATGGTGAAATACTTTTACCAATGACCAGATTTGAGATTCCCCGATCTACCGCAGCGTCCATTAATACTGATGCTACTTGATGACCGTATAAAACTTCTGTCCGACCACCCAGTTGCCGAGCTAGTTCAAACGCCCGATCAATTTCAATATATTCTTTCTTATATGAGCTTTCAGAGTTTGTTAAAGTCTGCTGAGTGCCTAAACTTTTAGCAACATTCACGACTGTCCAAACGGCACCATAACGTTCTGCTAAACGACAACCCGCCCGTACTAAATACTCAGAAGAACCTTGTCCATCTATCGCAATCATTAATTCATTTTGCAACGATATAGACTTCAAGCCTTTAGAGGCATAACTCTCTTTTAAATCTGAATCGACATGTTCAGCAACGCATTGCATTGCTAGTTCACGTAGTGCAGTTAAATTTGAAATGCTAAAAAAGCCTCGTAATGCCAGATTTGCTTGATCGGGCACATAGACTTTTCCCTGATGGAGCCTTTCAATGAGCTCACTGACTGGCAAATCAATTAAACGAATGTCTCGAATACGATCAAACACTCTATCTGGTACAGTTTCACTTACCCTAATGCCAGTAATCTGGTACACCACATCATTTAGGCTTTCTAAATGCTGAATATTCATGGTGGTGAATACGTCAATACCTGCATCTAGTAATTCATTGACATCTTGCCAACGCCGTTCATGACGACTATTTGGTATGTTGCGATGAGCCAACTCATCAACCAAAACGATTTCGGGATGCCTCAGCAAAATAGCATCCAAGTCCATTTCGTCTAAAGTATGCCCCTGATATTGCATTTCCTTTCTAGCAATTTCAGGTAAGCCTTCCAAAATTTTTAAAGTTTCTATTCTTCCATGGGTTTCGACAATACCTACAACAACGTCAGTGCCCTGTTGAAATAACTCTTTGGCACGGGCAAGCATGGCATAGGTTTTTCCAACACCCGGCGCTGCACCGAGAAAGACCGTTAGTCGACCGGCTTGATATCTATTAACGTGGTTTAATAAGGCTTCAGCCTGATTTTCGCGATTGCTTTGCACTTAATATCATCCGGTAAACTAACAACTTTATTTTTAGGTTAATGTGTAGATTGTAATTGATCTAAAGCAATATTGAGCTCTAATACATTAACACGAGCTTGTCCTAATACACCAAACTGCATCGGTTCAATATGTTTTTGCAAAAGCCCTTCCACAACTTTAGGGTCTAAATGTCGCGCTTGAGCTACTCGGACAACCTGTAACTGAGCAGCTTCGGGACTGATATGCGGATCGATCCCACTACCCGATTTAGTCACCAAATCACTTGGAATAGGTGCATTGCCTGTATAATCTTGCTTTCTCACCTCAAGTATCTGAGCGTCAATTTGCTTTTGTAACTCAGGATTAGTACGAGCTAAGTTTGTACCCGCCATTGCCATGAGGTCATAATTGGCTGCCGAAGGACGTGGATGAAAATATTCGTTCCCGACAAATGGTTGAGCCACTAAAGTTGACCCAACAACTTTGTGATCTATTTCAATCAAACTACCATTGGCCTGATTGTTGAATAAAACCTGTCCAGCACCAGTAGCGATAGCACTGTAAATAGCACCGCACCCCACTAGAGTAAAAATTAATAATCCTAAAGATGCTCTTAAGGTCTGACCCAAATTTGCTTCTGAATTTTGTACATAAGTTTTCATTTCAAACTCCAGATTACAAACCAAATAATTGAACAATCACAACATCAATCGCTTTAATGGCAATAAATGGTAGGACCACACCACCCACACCATAAATCAACATATTTCGACGTAATAATTGAGTTGCAGTTGAAGGTTTAAATTTCACGCCTCGCAGTGCAATTGGAATTAATAGCGGGATAATAATCGCGTTAAAGATTAATGCTGATAAAATCGCACTACTTGGGCTCGCCAGATGCATCACATTTAAAACCTGCATTTGCGGAATCGCTGCAGCGAATAATGCAGGCAAAATTGCAAAGTATTTCGACACGTCATTTGCTAAAGAAAACGTTGTTAAAGCACCACGAGTAATCAACTGCTGTTTCCCAATTTCAACTACGGCCAGCAGTTTGGTCGGGTCTGAGTCTAAGTCGACCATATTGCCTGCTTCTTTCGCAGCTTGTGTACCAGAATTCATGGCTAAGCCAATATCGGCTTGCGCTAATGCAGGCGCATCGTTGGTTCCATCACCGACCATCGCAACTAAACGACCTTGTTGTTGTTCAATGCGAATACAAGCCAATTTGTCCTCTGGTTTTGCTTCAGCAATATAGTCATCTACGCCAGCTTCAGCAGCAATCGCAGCAGCAGTTAATGGGTTATCACCTGTCACCATGACGGTTTTAATGCCCATTTCTCTTAAACGAGCAAAACGTTCTTTAATACCATGTTTAATCACATCTGAGAGTTCAATCACGCCCAATACATGATTTTGATTTGCTACGACTAATGGTGTTGCCCCTTTTTTGGCAACTTGTTCAACACGCGCTTTTAACTCTAAATCTTGAGAATAATCTTCATCGACAAATTTCAAAATGGCATCTAACGCACCTTTACGAATTTGATCACCATTAGGGAAATTCACACCAGAAATTCGGGTTGATGCACTAAAAGAGATAAATTCAGCCTGCTCAGGTTCTTGCTGTTTTAGCCCTTGTTCTTTTGCTAATTTAACAATCGATTTTCCTTCTGGTGTTGGGTCTGCAAGCGAACTTACCCAAGCAGCCACTCGTAACTCAGACTCAGTTACCGAAGTTAAAGGATAAAAAGAGGTCGCTTGACGGTCACCATAGGTAATGGTTCCTGTTTTATCGAGTAAAAGCACATCGATATCACCAGCAACTTCTACAGCTTTACCCGATTTTGCCAAGACATTGGCTTTGAGTGCACGGTTCATCCCTGCAATCCCAATCGCAGGCAATAAGCCACCAATGGTTGTTGGAATTAGACAGACCAATAACGCCACGAGCACCACTGGATCAAGTTCAACATGTAAATAATTGGCAATAAACGGCAAGCTAATCACGACAATTAAAAACGTGAGTGTCATCACCATTAACAAAAAGCCAAGTGCAATCTCATTCGGTGTTTTTTGACGATTTGAACCTTCGACCAAAGCAATCATACGGTCTAAGAAACTTTGACCAGATTCAGCAGTCACTTGCACGATAATGCTGTCTGTAAGGACTTTAGTCCCACCAATAACACCAGAACGGTCAGTTCCAGCTTCACGTAACACAGGCGCAGACTCACCTGTAACAGCTGATTCATTAATAGTGGCAAAACCTTCTACAATTTCACCATCGGCTGGAACAAGCTCACCTGCATGAACTTCAATAAAATCATTTAATTGAAGCTCAGTTGCTGGAACTTGAGTCGCTTGACGGTCGGTCAAAGAATTGAGTCTTCGAGCGGTTAAGTTTTCTCTTGCTGCACGCAATGAAGATGCCTGACCACGACCTCTAGCCTCTGCAACAGCTTCGGCATAGTTGGCAAATAAAATGGTAATGAACAGGATAGCTGTTACTACCAAACCAAATAGCAGTGTGGTGTAACCCAAAATGGTACTAATTGCAGTAACCACTGTCCCAAGCCATACAATTGCCATCACAGGGTTTTTAATTGCATGTTGTGGTAGCAATTTCACAAATGCGTTTTTCCAAACTTCAAAATTTGGTACTGCCATGTTTTTTTTATGGCTATTTACATGAGTTTGTGTATTCATTTTCACTCGCCTCCTTAGCCTTTAACCAATAAAAGTTGATCGGCAATTGGCCCAAGGACAAGAACTGGCATAAATTGTAATAAGGTAAGCAGAACAACAATCGTAATCAGCGTTAAAGCAAAGGTTGGAGTTTCAACCTGAAGACTACCTGCTGTTTCAGGTGCTTTTCTTTTTGCAGCTAAGCGTGTAGCAATCATTAAGGGTAAAATTAAGGTCGGGAAACGTCCTAAAAGAAGAGCGATACTACAAGTGACGTTCCACCATACGGTGTTATCTCCAAGGCCTTCAAAACCTGAACCGTTGTTTGCAAATGCAGAGACATATTCGAAAAACACTTGGCTAATGCCATGCGGTCCCGGATTGCTGATGCCTGATAGACCAGGAATGCTGAGGGTTAAGGCAGTAAAGGCAAGAATAATGAGAGGTTGAATCAAGATAATAATCGCGAGTAACTTAATTTCAGCAGCTTCAATCTTGCGTCCAAACAATTCAGGGGTACGACCTGTCATTAAACCTGCAATAAATACCGCGAGTAACAGATAAATCATGAACTGTTGCAGACCACAGCCCACACCGCCCCAAATGGCATTAATCAGCATATTAATGAGTTCAACCAGCCCAGTAAGCGGCGCAGAAGAATCATGCATCATATTGACCGAACCATTATTTACTTGAGTTGTGACAGCTGCCCAAACCGCTGATGCTGCTGGTCCAAAACGTTGCTCTTTACCTTCCATTACGGCGAGTTGAGATGCTGTAGATGACATACTCTCAGACCAGACAGCAGCTGCACCAGAAATAACTGACATAAAAAGCATGCTACCAAAGACAAAGTAAGCAAACTTTTTACGCTGAGTAAAATGCCCGACCATAAAAATCACGGTAAGTGGAATGAGTAAAATCGCAA
Organism: Acinetobacter sp. IK31; assembly: GCF_035615195.1. Taxonomy (NCBI): domain Bacteria; kingdom Pseudomonadati; phylum Pseudomonadota; class Gammaproteobacteria; order Moraxellales; family Moraxellaceae; genus Acinetobacter; species Acinetobacter sp. IK31. The sequence continues at coordinate 112,125 of NZ_JANBOB010000011.1, forward strand.
TCATTTCTAGCAAATTAGAAAGTGGTGTTGGATTTTCTAAAGGTACAGAACTATTTGGACCGTACCATCCACCACCGTTACTACCCAATTGCTTAATAGCCACCATCGGTGCAACTGGTCCCAAAGGAATTTTTTGAGTTTCTACAGTACTGGCTTTATCAATAAGTTGTACTTCTGGCCCACCCTGAAAAGTTGCTGGGACACCTTGGCTATTGAGCAATAATGACCAGACAAAACAGAGTGGAAGTAAAAAACGGACTGTAGGGCGAATTACATCTGCCCAATAGTTACCAATTAAAATTTGATCTGGTTGCTCGACAACATCGGCTGCAATATGGCTTGGACGCTGATAAAAGAACGCTCTTAAGGTCGCGACAACTAAAGCCAGCCCCATCATTGGAGTAATGACTTGCAAACCCACAATACCTGTCATTTGCGACAAATAAGATAACTGAGCCTGACCAGAATAATGCTGTTGGTTGGTGTTTGTTAAAAATGAAATAACAGTGTGTAGCGCTAAATCCCAACTCATATTTGGTGCATGGTTAGGATTTAATGGTAGCCATGCTTGCGTCATAAAAATAGCAAGAATAGCCACTGCAAGAAAAATACAGCTAACAACAAATGCTAAAGAATATTGTTTCCAGTTCATTTGTTGTTGTGGAGATACACCTAACAAGCGATAAACAGGATTTTCAATCCAGCGGAATAATCCATCACCGACCATCGGCTGATTTGCCATCACTTTAGATAGATATTTACTGAGGCACCATGCTAAAAAAATAGCGATAAATAAAACAAGTATAAGTTCTAACATGGCTATTCTCCTTTATGTTCCATGGCTTGACTTGCCAAACTGGAAATAAGGAGAAATGAAGAAATATCATTTTTTTTAAGTCCGCATAAGACAATGCCAGACTGATGCAAGATGCGCATTTGAGAATTTATAAGCATCTTTATTGTCCTGAAATAACACTAATTTAGTGAATTTCAGTATCGGTAAAATGCTCGTAAATTCTCTATTGAGGAACTCAAAGCCCGCGTAAAATTTGCGTAAAATCTAAATTGAAAGACATTAAACTTTAAAATTGACGATTGGATAAAGCATCTCATCTGTCTTCAAATTTTCACAATGCCAAAGCTCATATAAAGGAATTTTTACATCTAGTGCCAATGGTAATTTTTTAGAATTAAATTGCATATGGTCTAGGTCGCTCCCCCATGCAATCAAATCAACATCGAGTGAAATATGATGAGATGGGCGAACACGGCCTGAATCTAATTCAAGTTTTTTTAAAAAAGCTTCGATTTGTGAAGAATTTAAAGAACTTTTTAATAGACATGCCGAATTCCAGTAATCATCTCCAATGCCATCTCGGCATGGAATTTGATAAACCGATGAAAACTGCACTTTCCCCAATGTTGCCAATTGCGTATAAGCAAAAGTAAAGTGTTGTTCTGAGTCTAGATTACTCGCTAACGCGAGCGCAAAAATTGTTTCGGGTACGTTCAAGACGGATTCCTACTGCATTAGCTTCTGCAATAATGGCAGGTTTACGAATAGTAATAGTAATTGACTCAATCGTTGGAAAAGTATTAAACAAGCACTCTAAAACAAGCTGAGCCGCATGTTCGATTAACTCAGGTTTCGCTTGCTGAATGGTCTGAGCCGATATTTCACAAATCTGTGCATAGTTGAGAGTATCTTCAAGTTTGTCAGACTGTGCAGCTCGGCTCAAATCATTATGGATGGTTAAATCCAACATTAAAGGTTGAATGATTTGTCTTTCCCAGTTGAAACAACCAATGACTGTTTCAACCTTTAACCCTTCAATAATAATGGCATCCATAAATTTAAACTGACCTTAATGCTTTAACAACGAAGCAGGTTCCATATTTTGAACCATTTTCAAACGCTGGTCTGCATAAATATCGGTATATGGTGCGAGTACGCGCATAAAACGATCGAAATAAAGCATTTGCTTAAATAACAAAGCAAAATCTCGAGGGAATTTAATGCCGTGACGTTCTCCAACCCCTACCATATCCATCATAATGTCGTTTAAATCGGCAGGATTTGATGCCAAAATTTGCTGTGGGTCAGCCATTAATACGCCATTAAATAAGCGCTCTAAATCTTGTGCCAATACTTCAACATCAACTTTGTTATGCGTCATCCCCATTTTCAGCATGTTTTCAGCCATGGCCTGATAATCAGTTTTTTGCAATGCATCCATAAAGGCCATACACGCTGTCCAGACTTCTGGGTTTAGCTGTCCTACAATACCAAAGTCAATAAAACCAATTCGACCATCTTCGAGCAACATTAGGTTTCCGGCATGTAAGTCTGCATGGAAACTCTTACATAGCATCAAACTACCGAACCACGTATTCATTGCCGTAATAAGTACTTGTGATGGATCTTTGGCGTATTGTTTTACAACACTAAAATCTGTCAAAGACACGCCATATAAACGCTGCATGGTTAAAACACGGCGTGTAGAAAACTGATGATAAACTTTAGGCGCAGTCGCAGCATGGTTTTGCGAAATATTAAGATATTCAACAAAATCATCTAAGTTTTGTGCTTCTTCAATGAAATCAACTTCTCGAACCATACGGCTTTTAATTTCATCGACAATTTCAGAAAGTGCAGCAAATTTGATTTTAGGTACCACACGCTCAAGCAGCTTGGCAGCCCAATGCACCACATTTAAGTCAGTATATAAAATGGTTTCAACACCAGGCTTTTGTACTTTAATAACAACATCTTCGCCTGTAGTCAGTTTAGCTGCATGAACCTGAGCAATTGATGCAGAAGCTAAGGGTTTTTCATCGATATAGCTAAAAATCTGATTTAAATCGCGCCCTTCAAACTCAGATGCAAGCACACCTTGAACATAACTAAATGGCAGTGTTGGTGTTTGGTCTAAACAACCTTGAAACTCTTCTACATATTCACGAGGGAAAAGCGATGGTGTACTCGCAATAAACTGACCAAGCTTAATATAAGTTGAGCCAAGTGACTCAAAGGTCTCTCTCATGAGTTTGGCATTACTTGGTTTTTCAGTTGCATATTTAATTCCAGCTTTGGCCGCAACCACTGCTGTTTCACCAATGCGGGCAACGGAACGTAACCCATCAAACAAAATATTTTTTTTCATATTTCTTTAAAACCAAATCATTCCGGTTGAGTGTAGCAAATTTTATCTCGTTTACTGATTAGCTTGCCTGACAAAGTGGGCAATTTACATCTTTATCAAAACTCACAATACGTTGTGTCATGTTTAAGCCATCCCACAGTAAAAGTTTCTGTTTTAAAGGTACACGGTTTAACCCTAAATACAACAAAGTGTGATGTGCTTGTAATGACGCTATCATTACAGGGGTAGTAGCAAGTACGCCAGACTCTGCACAGCGTAGGCCTTCGTTGCTATGCTGTTCTTTTGGAAAAAGACATTCATAACACGCTGAATCTCCTTCAACCATAAACATTTGTGCTTGAAAACCAATTGCTGAAGCACTAATTAATGCGATCTGATGCTTCTTACAAGCTGCATTTACTAAATAGCGGGTTGTAAAATTATCACATCCATCTAAAACCACATCTTGGTGTTCAACAAGTCTATCAATGTTATGTGCGTCTAAACGTTCGTTATAGTATTCAACACAGATATAAGGGTTAATTTTCTGTAAACGTTTAGCTAAAATTTCAGCTTTATAACGTCCGATATCTTCATGACCAAATGCAATTTGACGTTGCAAATTACTTATCTCAATAGTGTCTGCATCAATGAGTGTGATTTTCCCGACCCCTGCTCGCGCTAGTAGCTCTGCACTGCTACAACCTATTCCACCAGCCCCGACAATCAGCACATTGGCAAGTTTGAGTTTTTCCTGAGCTTCTATATCCCATCCATCAAGTAAAATCTGACGGCTATAGAGATGCATTTCTTCATCACTTAACTCTACAAAATCGATATCTTGAAGCTCTGTCACGCACTGATCCTTTCACTTAGAGGCTAAATGATTTTATGATTAAGTCGGGCATTAAGAAAGCCATAAAATAGAAACAGCGTTTTATTCTTTAAACTTTTATCCAACGCATTACTTCTTTTAAGCTTTCTGCAACAATAGAAATATCTATTTTCTTTATTACTTAGGCTAAATATGTCCCAATCATATATTGCACCTGTAGAGTTAGAAAAAGCGTATCGTTTGTTAAATCATGGCCCAACTGTACTTGTCTCTGCTCAGCATGGAGATGACCGAAATGTGATGGCAGCCGCTTGGGCATGTGCATTAGAACTCACCCCTGCCAAAGTAACCGTTGTTCTCGATAAAAGTACTAAAACTCGTCAGCTCGTTGAAAAAAGCGGTTATTTCACCCTACAAGTTCCCTGCTATGCGCAGCTCGATATGACGCATCAACTTGGTACAATTAGTAAATTAGATGACCCGCAAAAACTTGAGCATTGTGGGGTTGAGTTATTTTATCAAGAAGGTCTTACAAGCCCGCTTGTATCAGGTTGCATTGCATGGCTCGTGTGTAAACTTATTCCAGAACCTCACAATCAGTCAGCTCATGATTTATTTATTGGTTCTGTTGTGGGTGCTTGGGCAGATAGCCGCGTTTTTAAAGATGGACATTGGTACTTTCAAGACGCACCGAAAGAACTTCGAAGCCTACACTATATTGCGGGTGGAACCTTTTATTTAATTGGCGAACAAGTGAAAGCTCAGCTTTAATCATCAAAAAGTTAATTTCGTTTCAATTGCAAAAAACCGCAGAGCAATTGCGGTTTTTTGTGGTCAAAATTTATTATTTAAAAAATTAATATTTAAACACCCTTATTTTTATTATTTTGCCGCCATACGAATTGCACCGTCCAAACGAATAACCTCGCCATTTAAATATGAGTTTTCAGCAATATGCCCAACTAAACGGGCAAATTCCTCTGGTTTTCCTAAACGAGACGGATATGGCACCATTTGTCCTAAAGCATCCTGAACATTTTGCGGCATTCCCTTAAGCATCGGAGTTTCCATAATTCCCGGTGCAATGGTCATAATGCGAATGCCATGGCGCGCAAGCTCACGAGCAATTGGCAATGTCATAGCCACAATAGCACCTTTAGATGCGGAATACGCTGCCTGACCAATTTGACCATCAAATGCTGCAACTGAGGCTGTGTTTACAATTACGCCGCGGTCTTCTTCGCCTGCTTCAACTGTGTTTTTACTCATCGCATCCGCTGCAAAACGCAGCATGTTAAATGTACCTGTAACATTAATTTGTAGAGTCTTTGCAAATAACCCTAAATCATGTACGCCTTCACGACCGACCACTTTAGCCGAAGGACCAATACCCGCACAGTTAACCAAACCATGCAAACGACCATGTTTGACCAATACATCCTTAAAGAATTGTTCAGCAGCAGCTTCATCGGTTACATCAAGTTTTACAAAGTCAGCTTTTGATCCTAATTGTTTTACTTGCTGCTCACCAGCTTCTACATTCATGTCTACCAATGTGACTGAAGCACCTTGTTGCACCAAATATTCAGCTGTTGCAGCCCCTAACCCAGAGCCACCACCTGTAATCACAAAGTGCTTCCCTTGAATTTTCATTATGTAATGTCCTATAGAAATGTTCTTTAAACTTAGTAGTGAGAGTAAAAGTTGTTGTTTTCCGATACAATTTCAAAAAGCCTCAAAATGTTTGCAGCTTTTGATCAATCCAAATTTTATATATGAAATATTTCACTTGAAATATACGAAGAAAATATGAGTCTTTGACATGGTTGTCCAACCTTCTTTAAGTAAAGGAACTATTTCGATTGCACTGGTACATGAAGCACTGGGTGCTGCTTATGCCAAAGGGCTAAATACCCAAATAATTCTAAGTAAAGCGGGAATTCCTGCCGAATTACTGATGTCTCCCAAGGCACGTGTGCCCGTTACAACATATGCGCAACTATGGATAGAACTTGCCAATGCCATGAACGATGAGTTTTTTGGTATGGACAGCCACCCTATGCGTCGAGGTAGCTATAAATTATTGACTAAACTTGTCAGTACGGCGGAAACTTTAGAAAAGGCGCTTTACGATATATTGAAGTTTTTTAACTTTATTTTGGATGATCTACAGGGTGAATTAATTCGGGATCAGCAAAAAGCCTATTTGGTCATTCGTGATCGTGAACAACCCAAACGTATGTTTACCTATGCGACTTTTTTAATATTGGTGCATGGACTTATGTGCTGGTTGGTAGATCAACGAATTGGCTTAAACAAGATTTCGGTACGTTGTATTCAACCCCAAGATATTCAGGACTATCTAGTCCGTTTTGGTGGAGACATTAAGTTTAATGCCGAGATAAACCGAATTGAATTTGATGCTCACTATTTAGATATTAAAATTAAAAAAGATAAAAAAGCACTTTATGATTTCTTAGAGCAAACTCCGCAAAATCTTTTAGTTCGCTTTAAAAATGAAAATGCATTAAGTCTTCTTATTCGTCGTCATTTATTGAAACTTCATCCTGCACAATGGCCCGAACTTAAAGATGTTGCACAACAGCTCAATATTTCTGAAGCAACCGTTCAACGCCGACTGAAACATGAAGGTGTCAGTTACCAGCAAATTAAAAATGAAATCCGCTGTGATATTGCGGTTGAACGTTTAAGTAAAACTAACGATTCAATTCAAGATATTAGTGGAGATTTAAGCTTCCAAGACCCAAGCGCATTTCACCGTGCCTTTAAAAAATGGACTGGCGTCAGCCCAGGTGCGTACCGAAATAATTTAACTGCACACAAGCAATAATGTACATGTCGAACCAAAGCTTAAAATTTTAATATTTAAGCTTATGATATTTATATATTTTAAATTCAATATTTCAGATAAGTATATTACTTAAAATTCAATAATCACTATAAAAACAGTTACTTAGAATTTCTTCTAAACTTTTATCTTTCAACCTGATTTATAAATCAAAATAACTAAGTTTAGAAAGAATCGAACCCATGCGAGGATGATCTATTATTTTGCCAGCAGCATCTCCCGGTATTTTAACCGGTTTACGTAACAGCTTAAGTTTATCTTGGATGTTTATGATTGCAGCTGAATTGATTGCAGCCACTCAAGGAATCGGTTATTTACTCAGTGATGGTCGAGAAACATCCCGTCCCGATATTGTTATTATTGCCATTATTTTACTGGCCCTATTGGGTAAAGTGACAGATACCTTAATGAAACTTATAGAAAACTGGTTATTACGTTGGCGCGATACACTACAGAAATAACTTTAAATCCAACAAGCCAAAGTGACCCGATCATTTTGGCCATAGTCTTGAATAGTTTTAATTTCACTAAAACCATGCTCAGCAAATATATTTCGAACAGCTTGCCCCTGATCATAACCATGCTCTAGTGCAATCCAGCCCTGTGGTTTTAACCAGTTCTTACCTTGAGCAATAATAATTTCAATATCAGCCAGTCCCTGATGATCTGCAACCAATGCACGGCGTGGCTCTGTTGCCAGTGCCTGCATGTGTTCATCTTCAGGGTCAATATATGGTGGATTAGACACAATTAAATCAAACTTTTGTGGCTCTAGTGCTTCAAACCAAGCGCCGCAAGCGAACTTAATACATTGCAAATTATGAGCTTGTGCATTTTCTTTTGCGACTTCCAAAGTAGGTGCATAAATATCAGTTGCTGTTACTTGCCAATCTGGACGTTCACTTGCTAAAGCGAGTGCAATTGCACCTGTCCCCGTTCCCAAATCAACAATATTTGCATTATTTGGCAAATTTAGATTTAAAACGGTTTCAACTAAAACCTCAGTATCAGGTCGTGGCACTAAGGTATCAGACGTTACTTTTAAATCGAGTGTCCAAAATGGTTGTGAACCTGTCACATAAGCTAAAGGTTCACCATTTTTAATACGCTCAAGACCAGCTATATAGTCTTGCTCTTGTTGAACTGTTAACTCTTGCTCAAGTTTAAACTTTAATTCAAGTGAATTGATTTTTAGAAAATGCTCAAGTAACCAAGCATTTTCTTGTCGTTCATAACTGTCAGGCTCACCACGAATTGCAAGCGCTTGAGCAATATTCATTATCCGCCATTTTCCTGCGCAAGCATTGCAAGCTGATCTGCCTGATATTCACGATGTAAGCTATCAAGCAATTCAGTTAAATCACCTTCCATAATGGCATCTAACTTATATAAAGTTAGGTTAATACGGTGGTCAGTCATACGACCTTGTGGGTAGTTATAAGTACGGATACGTTCAGAACGGTCACCAGACCCCACTAAATCACGGCGCATTTCAGACGTTGCTGCATCCGCCGCTGCGCGTTTCGCATTTTCTAAACGAGAAACTAACAATGCCATCGCTTTGGCTTTGTTTTTATGCTGTGAACGTTCTTCTTGACACTCAACTACTGTACCTGTTGGAATGTGGGTAATACGTACCGCAGAATCCGTTTTGTTAATGTGCTGACCACCTGCACCAGATGCACGGTAAGTATCAATACGCAAATCTGCTGGGTTAATCTCGACATTTGTATCGACATCAATCTCAGGCAAGATCGCAACTGTACAAGCCGATGTATGTACACGACCTTGTGACTCAGTTGCAGGTACACGTTGCACACGATGTGCACCACTTTCAAATTTTAGGCGACCGTATACTCCATCACCGTCCACACGGCAAATGACTTCTTTAAAGCCACCATGCTCACCTTCATTTTCAGAAAGTACTTCTATACGCCAATTTTGTGTCTCGGCATATTTACTGTACATGCGGAATAAGTCACCAGAGAAAATTGCAGCCTCATCACCACCCGTACCGGCACGAATTTCTAAATAAGCTGCATTAGAATCATTTGGATCTTTTGGAATCATCAAAATATTGAGCTGGCTTTCTAGCTCCCCAAGCAATTCTTTATTCGCTTGAATTTCTTCTTCTGCCATATCTTTAAAGTCAGGGTCAGACTTCATCATTTCAGCAGTTTCAATATCTTCTTCTGCTTGACGGTATTTGCCCCAAACTTCTGTAATTTCAGATAAATCACTATGTTCACGAGACAATTTACGGAAACGTTTGTTATCGGAGATCACTTCCACATCTGCAAGCAATGCGGTAAGTTCTTCATGTCGATCACAGAGTTGATCAAGTCGTAAACGGAGTGACGCTTTCATAAGAGGAAATATCTCAAAAGTCCAAAAGGCTTATCAAATGCTATGGCTATGTAAGTATAGAAGATAAGCAAAATCGTAAAAATAGCGCATAGTTTACAGATTATGCCGCTTAAATGACATATATAATCAGCCAATTCATCAACTTTCACAGTAAGTAACGACTTATAAATATAATGATTTCAGATGAGATTTATTACCAGCTTATAATTTAGCTTTTTCTATAAAAAATAATACATCACCTTTTTCACTCAACCGGGCAATAGAGGCTTTATTCATAAAACCTCTTTACCTGACTATTTATTTTAATTTTTCTAATAATGTTTTACCCACCAGAACAGCCGAGGCCGGATTTTGTCCCGTAATAAGTTCACGATCCACCACTACATTTGGAGACCAAGCATTCGTATTACTTTGATATTTACCACCAATTGACTGTAATGCCGTTTGTGGATAGAACTTCATTTCACCACCTTTTAACAAAGCCTTCGCTTGTTCTTCTTCTTGGTTACTAATTACAGTCATCCGATAATTTTTATAAATCCACTCTCCAGTTTTTACGGTTTTGCCTTGCTCAAGTTGCTGAACAACTTCCGAAGCATTCGGTAACGTTGACATCAACGCAATAGGGCCATGGCAAACCAGTGCTGTAGGTTTTTTAGCTTTATGAAAAGCTGTCAAAACTTTCCCAAGTTGTTTATCTTTTAACAAATCTTGCATAGGTGCATGTCCACCTGGAATATAAATAGCATCAAACTGATCAATACCAATTTGCTCAATACGAGATAGACTCAAAACCGGAGAATCTTGAGGAGACGTTAACTTAAGGTCATGCAATAAGCCTACGTACTGCTTTAATGCTTTTTCATCTTGGTTAAAGTACATCGCACTATTTGATGACTCATCTAACGTTGGAGCTTTGCCTTTTGGTGTAGCGAAAGTCACTGTGTGCCCTGCATCTAAAAGCATTTTTGTAGGTTGCATTAACTCATTTAAATAAAAACCAGTTTTAAAAATATGACCATTTTTTAGCTCTAGCTGCCCTTCATCAGACAATACAATCAATACATGGGCAGCATTTGCACTGAATGCTGCTGAAGCGGTAACTATTGCAAGCATTATTTTATTTAGAGATTTCATCATTTAACCTTCATTCCAACCATTTGCTGGATTTATATTTTGGATGGATATATTCTATTTTTGCCAATGGGGTAGATAAACAACCACATTTGAAAATCTTTTTTGCGTTTGAGGACAAAATGTCTCGTCAATTTGACCATCTTGCCGATGTTGAAGTGTTTTTAATTGTGGCTGAAAAGCTTTCTATTAGTGCAGCTGCAATTTATTTGTCCACAACGCCTTCAGTCATTAGTAGAACAATTACACGGTTGGAGAAAAAATTGGGTATCCAGTTTTTTAGAAGGACCACTCGTCATTTAAGCTTGACTGAAGCAGGTCAACTTTATTATGAGAAAATGCAGCACGCCTTTCAGCTAATCGACCATGCAGAACGTGTGGTTCAAGGTGAACAACTGCAAATTTCTGGAAAAATCAAATTAAGCGTTCCTACAACTTATGGACACTATCGTTTACCACCCTTATTAGAAAAATTTCTTTTGCAATATCCAGACATTCAAATTGAGATCAGCATCTCTAACCGAAATGTTGATTTAATTGCTGAAGGTTTTGATTTAGCTATTCGCCAAGGCCATCTTCCTAATAGCTCTCTTGTAGCCAGACCGCTGGAACTTGCCCCTCTTCAACTTGTTGCTTCACCTGATTATTTAAAACGTATGGGTATTCCTCAAACCTTGGAAGAATTAAATCATCACCAATGTATCGCCTTTGAATTACCTAGCAGTGGTAAGGTCACTCCATGGTTCTTTAAAGATGTAGATCAAGAAATTCAGTGGACACCAACAAATCGGATTTTGGTAAAAGAAGATATTTTAGGCGTAGTTTCTCTAGCTGAAAGTGGATTAGGGATATGCCAGAGTTACGAATTTATCGTTAATGAAAAAATTCGGCAAGGAAAATTACAACCTTTACTTGAGGCTTATGCAGGTCACACACGTCCCTTCTCTTTACTGTACGCACAACATAAACATATGTCTTCTGCCACAAGAGCTTTGATCAACTTTCTCTGTTCAGATCGCCAGTAAAAAACTCATAAAACTAAATGAGATTCATATTTATCTATATGAGTATTAAACATTCTATTTTAATAGAAAACATACAAACCAGACACTAAACTACAATAATGAATTGATGGTTCTCCATATTTTAAGAAACGTGTTTTGTTACATTTGCCGTAACAAAAGATATAGGGTCCTGCTGCTAAGGACACGGAGTAAAAAATGAAATTAAATGCTTGGTTATGTAGCGCTGTTTTAGCAACTTCTATGGTTACTGTAGCGCATGCTGATAACACAACACATGTAGCAGCTGCTTCCGCTTTAGGTAGTGTTGCTGGTACTGCAATTGGTAAAAGCATGGGTGGTACATCTGGCGCAACAATTGGTGCTGCTTTAGGTGGTGCTGGTGGTGCAGCAGTTGCAAGTGACCGTCGTCACCGTACAGAATCTGCAATTGGCGGTGGTTTAGGTGGTGGTGCTGGTTATACCGTTGGTAGAAGCATGGGCGGTACAAATGGTGGTTACGTTGGCGCTGCTTTAGGTGCTGCGGGTGGTTCTGCTCTAGGTAATAAGATTTCTAAAGACCGCGATGCTGACAGATCTTCTAAACATTGGAAGAAAAAACACCGTCGTCATCACTAATCAAATTTGATGAAATAATTATAAGCACCTTCGGGTGCTTTTTTATTAGGGCCAACAAATATTCAGCTTCTCTCTTTTGCTCATGATTCATCCATAGATTAATATAAACAATACAAACAGACACAAAAGTATCGTATCGCCTTGGGGCTTCTCCATAATTATCACGAAATTTTTGATTACATTTATCTCAAGATAAAAATACTGTCCTTCTCAGTAAAAAGGACATGGAGCTGCAAGATGAAAATGAATATTTGGTTAGCTAGTGCATTAATTGCAACATCGTCTATGGTGACGGTTGCACATGCAGATAATGGTACACGTGTTGCTGCAACCTCTGCGTTAGGTAGTGTTGTTGGTACAGCAATTGGTAAAAGCATGGGTGGTACAACAGGCGCAACAATTGGTGCTGCTTTAGGTGGTGCTGGTGGTGCGGCGGCGGCTAGTGACCGTCGTAATCGTACTGAAGCTGCCCTTGGTGGTGCTTTAGGTGGCGGTGCTGGTTATACAGTCGGTAAGAACATGGGCGGTACCAACGGTGGCTACATCGGTGCGGCGGTAGGTGCGGCGGGTGGTTCAGCACTAGGCCGTAAAGTTTCTGAAGATCGTGACTACAATGATCGCTATGATCGTGGTAGCCGTTATGATCGAGATGATCGTAGATATGACGATGGCGACCGTCGTCACTATAAAGGTGGTAACCATCGTCATGACAATGGTTTACATCGTGGCTGGTATAAAAATCGCTAATTTGTACATGCATAAAAAGCACCTTCGGGTGCTTTTTTATTGAGAGACAAAATCTAATATCGAAAAAAAACGATATACATTAACCCTTATATATCGTAGTATTTCGATATATCCTTATTCGAGAATATCGCATGCGATCACTTCAAGATACCAAGTTTTCAATTTTGGAACTTGCTCCTATTCGTAATGATAAAACCATCGAATTTTCGTTACGTCACGCATTAGAATTAGCACAACATGCAGAGAAACTAGGTTATGAACGTTTCTGGCTTGCAGAACATCACAACATGGATGGAATTGCGAGCTCTGCTACAGCCATATTGCTAGGTTTTATTGCCGCACATACACAGCATATCCGTTTAGGTTCAGGCGGCATTATGCTTCCTAACCATGCTCCTTTAGTTGTCGCAGAACAATTTGGAACACTTGCTACTTTATATCCAGATCGTATTGAACTTGGCTTAGGTCGTGCTCCTGGCACCGATCAACTCACCATGCGAGCTTTACGTCGTGGGCATCAAGAAACAGAAGATCAATTTCCAAAAGATGTTGTCGAAATTCTAAAATATTTTGACGCTCCTCAAGCAGGACAGAAGATTATTGCAACGCCAGGGCAAAATACACATGTTCCTGTTTGGTTACTTGGATCTAGCCTATTTAGTGCTCAACTCGCTGCAAAACTTGGTCTACCCTACTCATTTGCATCGCATTTTGCACCACGTATGCTAGGTCAAGCCATTCAACTCTATCGTGAGAACTTTGAGCCTTCTGCTTATTTAGATAAACCTTACGTGTCTATGGGTGTACCTGTTGTAGTCGCAAATACTGATGAAGAAGCACAGTTTTTAGCAACAAGTGCATACCAACGTGTATTAGGCTTAATTCGTGGCGAAAGCTTAAAGCTTAAACCGCCAGTTGAATCAATGCAGGGACTATGGAATACAGCAGAACAGCTTTCTGTTGAAAACTTCTATGCAATGGCACAAATAGGCTCGGTTGAGACTGTCCGCACTGGTTTACAAAAGCTTTTAGCGACATACGATGTTGATGAGTTTATTTTTACCTGTGATATATACGACACAACAAAACGTCTAGAGAGTTTTACGCAACTCATGAATGTAAAAACAGAACATTAAAACTCCGCTTCTCTTTCTCACGCTTGAATTGATTTCAAGTGTGAGATGACCATCTATCTGAAAAGACTTTACCCCAACTTCCTGCTTGGTTATTTATATTAAAACGATAAAAACATCATGATTGAAAAACCAAAAGGACTTTTGGAAAATGAGTATTAATATTAAAAATAACGCTTCAAAATCAGTAATTTTTCAAAATACGTCTCAAGATTTTGAAGACTTTGCTGGTCAAGTTATTCCATCTACCTCAATTAAAGAATTTGATTTTTCACATTCATCTGTCGCTATTATTGGTACAAATCAAGATACCGTGACCCATCTTGAAAAAATTTGCCAACAAGCAAAATTTGTGACCGTATTTCAAATTACACCTCATTTTATTTTGCCCCACAGTCAAATGGGCACAAATAAATTAATTACTCATCCACTCATTATTAAAAATCGAAGATTATTTAACAATCGAGTAAAAAGTCTTTTGGCCTTACGTTTTCTTGACACTCAAGTTAGTGAAACATGGCTTAAGCGCCTTTTAACACCCAATACTGCAACGACTAAAAAAGTATTTTTTAAATCTGATAGTTATTATGCTGCACTCCAAAAACCCAATTGTAAGTTACAAACTTGGCCCATTGTTAAAGTTAACAATACATCAATTCACAGCATGGATGGTATAGAACAACCTGTCGACATCATTATTAGAATAACTGCATAAAAATAAAAAGCATGGTTTTTAGGCCATGCTTTTTTATCACTTACTCATATTTTTGAAAATTGCCATGATCATCGTAATGTAAAATGATGCGTTGTTTCTTTTGCAACTCACTTAAGATCTCAGGACTAACTGAAAATTGAGCTGCTAACAGTTCAACTGAACTATTTGCCGCTTTCATCCGTCGGTCCTCACCACTAAATCTAATCCAGTTATAACTCGCCCACAAAATCAAAATGAGAGCGCTAATTCCGATGAGTAATGCTAAATGAAGTAAGGTCTTAACTTCGGATAAATGATCGACCCAGACATAATCATAAATTAGGTGGCCTTCAAAAACCCATAAGAACAGTGAAACCAATGGGAAAAGTAACCACATTAAGCAAAACCACCCAACAGTTTGCAATGTATAGTTTGCTGTTTTATTTTTCACATATTCCGGCTGGTCAATATATTCAGGAATATCTAACTCTTCTATATCTTTGTTTTCCTCAGGTTTCATGGGTTATCTCCACGGAAGCCTCGGTCTGGGCTGACCCAGCGAGCACGTTTTTTAGTGTTAAATAAAGTTTTTGGTACGGCAACAACGCTTGTAAATAAAGTAAGTAACCAGAAAAATAACGGGTACCAAATAACCCAGAAATAGTTTCTAAAGAAGCGACCACGGTCATAACGCTGGTCAATCCACAAACTCACCAAAAACTGTATCAGACATGTGCCGCCTAATATCACGCCATACCACTGTGGCATCAGTGTTTTGATCTGCCATTGCAAAGGTAATTCAATAAATAACCCTGTAAAAAACAGAATGAATATCAGAATCATCACATAAGACCAAATAATGCTAACTAGAGCTTCAATCATCACTGGCCACATACGGCGTACGCGTAGCTTAAACATTTGCGGGATATATTCTAAAAGAACCTCTACCCCACCTTGTGCCCAGCGAAGGCGCTGTTTCCATAGACCTGTAAATGTCTCGGGCATATAGATATAACAAAGCGCTTGTGGAATATACTGAATATCCCAATGGTCCAGCTGTAGCTTCCAAGAAATATCAATATCTTCGGTAATTTTATCGTCTGACCAAAACCCAACTCGAACGAGCGCTGTTTTACGAAATGCGGCGATCACACCAGATACTGTAAAAATACGACCATATGTACGCTGTGCACGTTTAATTAAACCAATAATCGAAGAAAACTCACCAACCTGTAATTTCCCTAAAATACTAGATCGGTTTAAAATTCGTGGATTACCAGTTACAGCACCAATTCGCGGGAAATTAATAAATGGCTGCATTAACCAAAGTACTGCATGCGGATGTAACAATGCATCCCCATCAATACAAACAAGATATTCGTATTTACTGACCAGCACCCCCGATCTTAAAGCTACAGCCTTACCCTGATTTTCTGCTAAGTGTACAACCCGAAGTCGTGAATCTTGCGCTGACAATTCATCAAGGATTTCGGCGGTCCTGTCACTACTTCCATCATTGACAGCGATCACTTCAAAATTAGGATATTTTGTTTGCAGTGCATAACGAATTGTTTGTCGCACTTGGGCTTCTTCGTTAAAACACGGAATAATAATACTGCACCCTTCACTGGTTGGCTCAGGGAGTGTTTGTTCACGGTATTCCCTTTTAAAGAAAAACCAAAGCCCCCCTACCATCCATGTCCAAGCCATGAGTAAAGGATATAAAAAGGCAAAAGCAAATAGAATATCGAGTAATACTCTCATTACTTTTTCCCCTCTACTAATCCAGCAAAAGGCTGATACATGACAGGGCTAGCATTTAGACTAATCGGATTATATAAATATTGATGTACATCTTTTGATTTTTCAAAATTATAGCCATCAATACCGAATTTCTGAATTCCTATACGCTGAATCGAAAAGAGCCCTTGCTGTACTTCTTCCCAACTGGTCTTTTGAGAGTTTTCCGGCAATACTAAAGTCATCATTATTCTTTGCTTATCTTTTCCATTAAGCGTATTTAATAGGGCTAACAATTGATTAAATTGTTTTTTCTTGCCAATCATATTGAACTTTAAATTGACCAAATCATGTTGCGATAAAAGTGTTTTTAAAAGCGCTGGTAAGTTTTCTACATGATCTAAATCAGGAGTAAGCAATAAAATAAATTGCCCTTGGTTACTCATATTTAAATACGGCTTTACAGCATTTTTGGTAAGTTGGCTAAGTTGTGCTAGATGTTTTGATTGTTCAATACAACTACCCTCTTGCACAGTTACTTTTTGCATTTCGCAATTTAAAGCTGTTCCCGCATTAAGCTGAATACCACTTAAATTACTATTTAAGCGTGCAATATCTTTTGCCAAATCTACTGCTAAAAATGGCTTATCTTTCTGAGGGTAAGCCGGCAACTCTAATATTACCGCTTGGCCTGCACGAGTTTGAGCCTGCCATAAACTACGGTTTAAAATATCTTGTTGCACAGGCATTTTATCTGTAGAGAAATAAGCAACATCATATTTCCCATCGGCATTTTTATCTTCCAAAGGTTTTAAAATTAAGGCATTGTTTTTTAAGCTATACAGTTTTGATAATAACTGTCCTAATTTTTCATCTGTTTGAGTATTTTGTGCAGCTGCTAACTGCTTTAAATCCATACTCACAAAATGACGAGGTTCTTTAAATAAATCAGACTCTTCAAAGTTCAAAATATTTAACATGCCTTCAGTGAGCTGTTCAGCTGTAGGGTTATTTATTACCAAGCTTCGTTTAAATGTTGAATCACCCACCCGATTCATACCGTCACGACCCAAACTGAAAGAAAACTCAAAGCCTGCTTGCTGCGCTAGTTTTTCCAGTTGCTCATTTACAGCGCCATAAGGCCAAATAATTGCTTTGGGATTAACACCGACTTCTTTTTTCAAAACGGCATAGGATTTCTTCAAATCTTGCAAAATACGTTGTTGATATTCTGCATCTGTTTCATAACGTGATTGAGATTTTAAATATGCATACGAAGTCGCAGCGGGCTGCTCATTACCTTGAGGATTGGCTAATATGCCATGATGCAAATCGTCACTATGGCTTGCAAACTCAGCTAACCCTGATGCTTGCATTTCACGAACTTGAGCCCAGTTCACCAAGTTACCTTGACCATAGGCTTCATAACCTGCCTGCGTATTGCCATTCATCCAACTGGTTGGAAGAGCAAAAACTGCCGGAATATCATATTGCTTAAGTAATGGAAATACTCGGCTATAACTACTCAAGGCCCCATCATCGAAAGTAAGTAGAATAGAGTTATGCGGCAACTCCTTACCTTGTCGGCGGGCCTCCTCAATCTCTTTTAAACGAATCGGCTTCCAGTCAGATTGACTAAGCCAATCTAAAAACTGTGCCAGATTATTGGTCTGAATCGCATAAACATCACGGTCACCTTCCTTTAACACATCATCTCGTACATCATGAAAAGTTAAAGAAACCGTATGATTTTTTGGTAATTCAGTTTCAATTCGGGCATGAGAAAATTGTACGGGTAATAATGTTGAAGCAAACACACAGCTCAACATTTTTGACATCATATTATTCATTAAAAACGCCCTTCAAATCCGAAAATACCGTAGGTATGTTGTTCATCATGACCATCGTATGGATGATATTGCCAACCAATTCCATAATTGAGCTGCCAAGTCCGTGAGAGCTGCCATTGATGTTGATATTGCAGAGAGTATGTTGGTCTAGCTGAGTAATCTGCTTGTTTATAAAGCCCGACTCCAGCCTCAAAATGCTGCTTAAATGAGCGTTCATATTCTCGCCAAGTTACCCAGTCATGGCTTAAATTCAACTCAGCACTGTAATGATTGCTGGGACTAAAGTAAGCGGTCTGATCTTGACTATTGCTGCCATAAAATCCACGAACAGTCCCGTAAGTAATATGGTGCGGCGCATCAAATAATCGTTCACGCCAAAAAGTTGAAAATTCTTGTTGTGTATTACCATCGCTTATATCGGTTAAGCCATAACTCGCCCCAATTTGGCGTGACTCATCTTTTTGCCATGTCAAAGCAGCACGGTAAGCTTGCCCATCCTCACCAGCATCAATTGCTTGTAATGGAATATTAGCTTGGCTGTCATATTGCAATTGGTATTGCCAGTGGTCGTTTAACCATTGAGACCAATCAAGACGAACACCTGCTTGCCCGCCATCTGTACTTTGCGATAAAATCGCTGACAACGCCTTACGGTTCGCTTGCCACTCAGCACCGACACCATAACGCTGGTCATGTACATCGCCAAAACGGTACTCTCCGAAACGATCTTGATGCCAAGCAAATAAACGATAATTATCTTTAATCCATGGGCTATTAAGACGAGTTTCCATTTCTCGGTCTTTTAAACCATTTTGCCCACTCACAGAATCGCTACTATCGGCTGCCTTACTTTGGCCCCAAGTGGTTGAGTGAGAAATTGTCGGTCTATTGCGGTCATCTAACTCTTTTCGACTTTTAATTACCCCACCATCTTCAGGATAATATTCCAAAAGACTTTCAGTATTTTTACGCCACTCTGGAATATCCCCTAAAGCCTGAGCATTTTGCATCTGATTAATTCGAGTATCTTTAGAAACTGGTGTTAAACCATTTAAACGAGAAATAGTTTGCTTAGACTGTAGAGGTTTATCTCTCCAACGCTCGACACGAGCCAAATTATTAATTAAACCTTCATTGGCAGGAGCCAAATCTACTTGTTTCTGAAAATGCTTTTCTGCTTGATCAAGATGATTTGCATAAGCTAAGTGCATACCCTGTAAAGTAATATAGTCATCACGGTCGGGATGACTTGTTTTGTCTACCCCTTTTGCCTGACTGTATTTATACATCGGAACAAGTCGATCAACTTCACCCAAAAATTGTTCAGCTTCTTTATATTTTTCTTGTTCAATATATGAGTAGTACAGTCCAGTATATACCGTCATATCTGGATAGTTTTTTTCAGTAAGCAAGGTTTTAAAAGCAAGCTCAGCTTGTTGTGGCTGTCTTTCAGCCAAATAACTATCAGCTATGGCATGACGAATATAAGCAGGTAGTTTTTCTAAAGGTATATTTAACTTAGTAAATTGATCCAGTACTGTACGAGTACGCCCACGGAAATCTAACGCATATATATAGTCATAATGGAATCTTAAATAATTAGGGTCTGACGGTTGAATCAAAGGTTGCATTTGCTCACCTTGCTTCAACACAGCATCAAGTTCGGCAAAGCCTTCACTATCTGACATGCCTTCCCGATTTAAATATTTATAACGAGCAATAGCGTTATTTACACGTTGAGAATACTCACTGACTTGTAGCCAGTGTTGTAACGATTCTATTTGTGTATTTTTATCACTGGTAAGCAATAACTGCTGAGCCTTGTTATAAGCCCCCACAGCCGCTAAGTCATAACTGTATTCTTGTAAAACTGCAAAAGACTTAGGCTGCTGCTTATATGCTTGCTCAATTGCAGATAAAGCATCTACAGGTAAATTGATAAGACGATATGCATAGGCTATTTGCACAAGTTGATCAGTCTTCAGATTTTTACTATTAATTTTTGCTAACTGTGCTTTGGCATTTACAGCATCTTGAGCTTCAGCATATAAAACTGCTAACAAAATCTGCCCATCAAGCGTTTTTTGAATATTAAATTTATTCGACCAATCAATCGCATTTTTAAAGTGTTTAAAATCACGAAAATTACGTATTAAAGGTAACTGTCCATATTCTGGAAAAGTAACCGAATTAATATTGGCTAAATGCTGAGAAAAAGTTAATAGATCTTTTTTTTCATTTGACATTACAACTAAATAATCAGCTAACAACTTTTGATCATGCGGATAAGTTTTTAGCAATTGATCCAGTTGAAATATTGCTTGGTGAGTTTGTCCAGCTTTATAAGTGTGAATAGCCTGCTCTCTCAATTCGTCCACTTGAGCAGCATATAAATTGAGAGGTAAGATGTATACCAATGAAAAAACACATTTTTTTAGCATTTTGATAATCGGATAGTCCCATATCGAGGTGGGAAAGTATAATTAAAAATAAATAAATAATCACACAACAGTAAAATAGTGTGATCAAGTTAACATTTTTGAAATGTGGATTCTTTTTGATTGTTTTTTTAAAATATTTAGTAAAATTAAATAATTACTATTTTTCAGCACAATAAAATACATACACTTCTTTTCAATAGTGTTATTTAAATTTACAAATGAGTTGCAAAAGAACTACAGGTTTATAACCAATAAAAAACATTTAATAATGTTTAGTTTTATATTTAAAACTTTTATTTTTATTGTATTTTATATTTAAAAAACCATTCAACTTATTTATAAACTAATATACACAAATTGAATGGTTAAAATAAGCAATTGATTAAATTAACCAATACGACGTTTTAATCCTGTCATTTGTAAAACACGTGTTGAAATTTCTTCAATCGACATTTCAGTCACGTTTAAATATTTAATGCCTTCTGAAATATAGATTCCTTCAATTGCTCTAAGTTCCATTTGGCATTGGCTAAAACTTGCATAACGACTATTAGCTTTACGCTCACTACGAATCGCAACTAATCGCTCAGCATCAATCATTAAACCAAACAATTTACTACGATGTGGTCTTAATACTGCTGGCAAACGGTTATCGTCTAAATCTTCTTCTGTTAATGGATAGTTTGCAACACGAATACCGAATTGAAGCGATAAGTAAATAGAGGTCGGCGTTTTACCCGAACGAGAAACTCCAATTAAGATTAAATCCGCCTTATCATAATGACGAGTACGTGCTCCATCATCATTATCAAGCGCAAAATGAACAGCATCAATACGGGCTTTATAAGATTCAGAATCAGTTACCGCATGAGTCTGTCCAACCAAAGTTGTCGGCGGGATTCCTAACTCTTGCTCAAGCTTACTGATTAGCCCTTCAAATACATCAAGATTAACCGCTTTAGCCGTATTAATGATTTCTCGTACATGCGGATCAACCAAAGTATCAAATACTAAGGGCAAACAACCATCTTTGGTTTGGCATCGATTAATCTCAACCACAATCTCCATTGCCGCCTCTTCGGTTGCAATATACGGCATGATATGGATATCAAAATCTACATTGGGAAATTGTGCTAATAACGAATGTCCAAGAGTCTCTGCAGTAATTGCAGTTCCATCAGAAATAAAAAAAACGCTTCGCTTAAATTGTTTACTTTCTGACATTAAAATTCTCCTTAAACATTTGTCTTAGTACTATATAATCTTTATAGTAAACTGATCTTACATGACTGTCGCTTAGTATAATTCTCAACTAAGCACTTTATTTTTATAATTTCATGCCAAGATAGACATTAATACTGCAAAAGTGGAGTGAAAACTTTGGAAGCGCGCGTAATCGGTCTAGAAAAATTAGGGAAACACGATGTCGAACTCGTAGGTGGGAAAAACTCATCTTTGGGTGAAATGATCAGCCATTTATCAAATGCTGGTGTATCGGTACCTGGCGGTTTTGCAACTACTGCTGATGCCTATCGTGAGTTCTTAGATCAAAGCGGTCTTAACGCTCGAATTCAAGCAGAACTTGCTCAACTCAATGTTGATGACGTAAATGCTCTTGCAGAAACAGGTGCTAAAATTCGTCAATGGATTGTAGAGACTCCACTCACTGCAACCCTAGAACAAGAAATTCGCGCCGCTTTTACAACACTTTCTAACGGCAACCCAGAAATCGCGGTTGCCGTTCGTTCATCTGCAACTGCTGAAGATTTACCAGATGCTTCATTCGCAGGTCAGCAAGAAACTTTCTTGAATATTCGCGGTATTGATAACGTTCTTATTGCGATTAAAGAAGTATTTGCTTCTTTATATAATGACCGTGCGATTTCTTACCGTGTACATCAAGGTTTTGACCATGACGTCGTTGCACTTTCTGCAGGCGTTCAGCGTATGGTTCGTTCTGAAACTGGCGCTGCGGGTGTAATGTTTACCCTTGATACCGAGTCTGGTTTCCGTGAAGTTGTATTTATTACAGCATCTTATGGTTTAGGTGAAATGGTTGTGCAGGGTGCCGTGAACCCAGATGAATTTTACTTATCTAAACCATTATTAAATGCTGGTAGACATTCAGTTTTACGCCGTAACCTTGGATCAAAACACCAGAAAATGATTTATGGTGAAGAAGGTTCTGCTGGTAAATCGGTTGTCGTTGTTGATGTTGAAAAACAAGAGCGTCAACAATTTGCTTTAAATGATCATGAGTTACAAGAGCTAGCTAAACAAGCGCTTATTATTGAGCAGCACTACGGTGCGCCAATGGATATCGAATGGGCAAAAGATGGCGATGATGGTCAAATTTATATTGTTCAAGCTCGTCCTGAAACGGTAAAAAGCCGTCAAAATGTAGGCACAATGGAGCGCTATCTTCTTAAACAAAGAGGTACTGTTCTTTGTGAAGGTCGTTCAATTGGTCAACGTATTGGTTCTGGTAAAGTCCGCATTATTAGCTCAATTAAAGAAATGGACAAAGTTCAAGAAGGCGACGTTCTTGTATCAGATATGACCGACCCTGATTGGGAACCGGTAATGAAGCGTGCTGCAGCAATTATTACTAACCGCGGTGGTCGTACATGTCACGCGGCAATTATTGCACGTGAACTTGGTGTACCCGCTATTGTAGGCTGTGGTAACGCAACAGAAGTATTGACTGATGGTCAAGAAGTAACTGTTTCTTGTGCCGAAGGTGACACTGGCTTCATTTACGAAGGCGCTTTAGATTTCGAAGTTCAACGTAACTCAATTGAATCTATGCCTAAGCTTTCGTTCAAAATTATGATGAACGTAGGTAATCCGGACCGCGCGTTTGACTTTGCTCAAATTCCAAATGAAGGTATTGGTCTTGCTCGTCTTGAGTTCATTATTAACCGTATGATCGGCGTGCATCCTAAAGCCCTGCTCAACATTGATAGTCTACCTCGTGAAACTCGTGCTGCGGTTCTGACTCGTACTGCGGGTTATGCTTCACCTGTAGATTTCTATGTTGAAAAATTGGTTGAAGGTATTGCGACTCTTGCTGCTGCATTTGGTGACAAGCCAGTTATTGTTCGTATGTCTGACTTCAAATCAAATGAATATGCAAACTTAATTGGCGGTAAGTTATACGAGCCTGAAGAAGAAAACCCAATGCTCGGTTTCCGTGGTGCAAGCCGTTATGTATCTGAGAACTTCCGTGACTGTTTCGAATTAGAATGCCGTGCGCTTAAGAAAGCTCGTGATGAAATGGGTCTAACCAATATTCAAATCATGATTCCTTTTGTACGTACTGTATCTGAAGCAAAACGCGTTATTGAGTTACTAGCACAAAATGGTTTAAGACGCGGTGAGAATGGCTTAAAAGTAATCATGATGTGTGAATTACCAACTAATGCCCTATTAGCTGAACAATTCCTCGAGCATTTCGATGGTTTCTCTATCGGTTCGAATGATTTAACTCAGTTAACACTCGGTCTTGACCGTGACTCAGGTATTGTTTCACACCTATTTGATGAACGTGATGCAGCAGTTAAAGCGCTTCTTTCAATGGCGATCCATGCCTGCCGTAAAGCGGGTAAATATGTAGGTATCTGTGGTCAAGGTCCTTCAGACCATCCAGATCTTGCAAAATGGTTAATGGAACAAGGTATTGAGTCTGTCTCTCTTAACCCTGACTCAGTTTTAGATACATGGTTCTTCCTTGCTGAAGAAAAAATCAAGCAAATCTAATATGTTATAAAAAAAGGCCCATCCGTGGGTCTTTTTTCATCTTTAGAACAGAGAATTTTTATTTATGCAAATTTACTTGGCACGTAATAATCAACAAGCTGGGCCTTACACCTTAGAACAAGTAAATCAAATGTTGGCTAGCCAACAAATTTTGTTAACTGATTTAGCTTGGCATGAAGGCATGACAGAGTGGAAAGCTTTAGGAGAATTAACCCAAGGTAAACTTGTATATCAACCTATCGGTTATTCTGCACCTGTCATAAACACGAACAGCTCTCCTAATGAAACTATTCGTCAAATTCGTGTAGAGCCTAAAATTCACGAACTTTCCTCTATTCAATCTCGAGCTTTGGCAAAAATTATTGATTTATTGCTTTGGTTACCAATAGCTGCAATTCCTTCTTTTTTCTTTAATGAATCACAGTATAAGCAATTATTTGAATTGCAAAAACAAATGCAATCAACTGAAGTTGCTTCAACTAAAGCAGCAGAACTACAACACCAGCTTTTCACTTTAATTCCTATAGAAGCTTGGCATTCTATGCTTATTTACGTAGTAATCATGCTTGCAATTCAAGCCTTTCTTTTAACAAAGTTTGGGCAGAGTATAGGTAAGAAAATTGTTGGAATTAAAATTGTAGATGCCGAGAGCAATGGTAAAGTTAATCTAACTCGCATCTTCTTATTAAGAAGCATTGTTTTCATCATACTAAACTTGCTGTTTATGCCTATTAGTACAATTATTGACTATGCTTTTGCATTAGGGCAAAAGCGACAAGCGCTACATGACAAAATTGCAAGAACAAAAGTGATCAAATGATAGTGAATGACTCATTCATTTAAGGTCTAAAAAAAAAGGAGGCACCCCGCCTCCTTTTTTCTATAGTGAGTTGATATTTAAATAAAAGCTTTATAAAAAATAGATACCCTACAAAAAAAATCGGGTTTTAAAACAATTATTTCAGCCTGCTTTATGTATAGCTTAGTTTGTCGATATGAGGCATAATGCCCTACAACGTAGCGGTGTCATATAATTGAGAAGTCTAAATTTAAGGATTAGCGTTCTCAATCATGCGACACTTTAATCGCTATCCCATATTTAATTAGGGAATGGGACTCTTCACCGAGGTTGTAAAATGAGACAAACGATTTTAGCTGTATTGTCTTTATCAACGCTTGCCGCACTTTTGACTGGGTGTGGTGGTGATATGGTACTTCTAAACTCTAAAGGTCCAGTTGGTCAAGGTCAAAGTGACCTTATGATGACTGCGATCTATTTAATGTTACTTGTGGTGATTCCTTCAATCATCATGGCATTATGGTTTGGTTGGAAATATCGCGCGTCAAATAAAGATGCAGACTATAAACCTACATGGGCACACTCAACTACAATTGAAGTTGTAGTATGGGGTATCCCTGTCATTATTATTGGTATTTTAGCTTGGTTAACTTGGTGGGGTTCCCACAAGTATGACCCATACCGTCCTTTAGAATCAGATAAAGCTCCTTTAACTATTCAAGTTGTTGCAGAACAGTTTAAGTGGATCTTCATTTATCCTGAACAAAACATTGCAACTGTTAACGAAGTACGTTTCCCTGAAAAAACTCCGTTAAGCTTTAAAATCACCTCTAACTTTACAATGAACTCATTCTTCATTCCACAGTTAGGCGGGCAGATTTATGCAATGGCAGGTATGCAAACTCACCTTCATTTGTTAGCAAATGAAACTGGCGTATATCGTGGTTTCTCTTCTAACTACTCAGGTTACGGTTTCTCTCAAATGCGTTTCAAGGCGCATAGTGTTACAGAGCAACAGTTCAACGAATGGGTAGCAGCTGTAAAAGCAGGTAATGGTTCTACTATTAATCCAGAAGCAGTTCAAAAAACTACGCTTGACCAAGCTGAATTAGCAACCTTACGTGATGGTAACCGCTCTAAGCATCAGATCGAGCATTTAGCAAATCGTGCTAAAGCTGCTGGTGATGAAGAAGCGTTTGCTAAAGCTGAAGCTATGAAACCGTTCCCGACTAAGCCACACCCTGTGACTTATTACTCTTCAGTTGAACCAAAATTGTTTGAAACAATTATCAACCATTATATGAGTAACTATCATGGTGTTGACCACTCTGCTGCGCATGCAACAGCTGAACACGCTGCTCAAGGGGAATAAGACATGGATATGATTTTTGGTAAACTGGGTTGGGACTCTATCCCGACAGAGCCAATCGTGCTTGTCACCATGGTCCTTATGGCACTTGGTGCAATTGTTGTGCTTGGCGGTATCACCTATTTCAAAAAATGGGGATATTTGTGGAATGAGTGGTTTATTACGGTAGACCATAAAAAGATTGGTATTATGTACATTCTTGTATCTGTAATCATGCTTTTGCGTGGTTTCGCCGATGCAATTATGATGCGTCTACAACTTTTCCTCGCTAAAGGCGGCGGCGAAGGTTATCTACATCCAGACCATTACGACCAGATCTTCACCGCACACGGTGTAATTATGATCTTCTTCGTAGCAATGGGTCTCGTTGTTGGTATGATGAACATTTCTGTACCTTTACAGATTGGTGCTCGTGACGTTGCTTTCCCATTATTGAACTCTTTAAGCTTCTGGTTATTCGCTGGTGCTGCTGGTTTGATGATGCTTTCACTTGTATTAGGTGAATTTGCTGCGACTGGCTGGATGGCTTACCCTCCTCTGTCTGGCATTCAATATTCTCCTGGTGTAGGTGTTGACTACTATATCTGGGCACTTCAGGTTTCTGGTCTAGGTACGCTTTTATCTGGTGTTAACTTCTTCGTTACCATCATCAAAATGCGTGCACCTGGCATGAAATTGATGGATATGCCTATTTTTACGTGGACTTCACTTTGTACGGCTGTATTAATCATTGCTTCGTTCCCTGTATTAACAGGCACACTTGCAATGTTAACTCTAGACCGTTACTTCGGCTTCCATTTCTTCACAAATGAGCTTGGCGGTAGCCCAATGCTTTATGTGAACTTGATCTGGACATGGGGTCACCCTGAAGTATATATCTTGGTATTACCAGCATTTGGTCTATACTCAGAAATCGTTGCAACCTTCTCTCGTAAAGCGTTGTTCGGTTACAAGTCTATGGTGTATGCAACTATCGCGATTACTGTTCTTGCGTTCGTTGTATGGCTTCACCACTTCTTTACCATGGGTGCTGGTGCGAACGTTAACGCGTTCTTCGGTATCATGACCATGGTTATTGCGATTCCTACTGGTGTGAAAATCTTCTCTTGGTTATTCACCATGTATAAAGGTCGCATCACCTTTACTACTCCAATGTTATGGACGCTTGGCTTCCTTGTAACATTCGGTATCGGTGGTTTAACTGGTGTACTTATGGCTGTTCCACCTGCGGACTTCTTGGTACACAACTCATTATTCTTGATCGCTCACTTCCATAACGTAATTATCGGTGGTGTGGTGTTTGGTATGTTTGCCGGCATCATTTACTACTGGCCAAAAATGTTTGGTTGGAAGCTCAATGAAGCATGGGGTAAAGCTGCGTTCTGGTTCTGGTTCTTTGGTTTCTATTTTGCATTCATGCCACTTTATATCCTTGGTTTCATGGGTATGACTCGTCGTTTGAATACGTATGACAACCCTGAATGGGATCCTTACCTTGCAATTGCATTATTTGGTGCTGTTCTTGTTGCGATTGGTATTGCATGTTTCTTAATGCAAATCATTGTTGGTTTCTTACAACGTAAAGACAACATGGACCTTACAGGTGATCCATGGGATGGTCGTACGCTTGAATGGGCAACCTCTTCCCCTGCTCCGTTCTATAACTTTGCGCATGAACCAGATGCAAGCGGTATTGACCGTTTCTGGACTGACAAAGAAAATGGCGTAGCATACGCACGCAACACTAAATATGAAGACATCCACATGCCGACTGATCGTGCTGCTGGTTTTGTCATTGCAATGTTCATTACGATCCTTGGCTTTGCTCTCATCTGGCATATTTGGTGGCTTGTTGTCGTTTCATTCGTTTCAGCTGTTGTTAGCTTGATCGTAAGCTCATTCACTAAGAATGTTGATTACTACGTTCCAGCTGCTGAAGTTGAGCGTATTGAAAACGAACGCTATGCTTTACTTGAAAAACACTTGAAGAAGGACTAAGGAAATGGCTGAAGTACTTCATCACGACAACCACGGCCACGATGGTCATCATGAACATGATGACACTGATTTAACGGTCTTTGGTTTCTGGACATACTTGATGAGTGACTTGATTCTTTTCGGATCACTCTTCATTGCGTTCGCTGTATTAAGCAGTCATATTCCACCAGGAACTCCAAGTGCATATGACCTATTCCATGACTCATTAGGCTATGTGTTAACTGAAACATTTGCCTTATTGATTTCATCGGTAACTTTTGGTTTTGCTGTACTTGCATCTTATAAAAAGAATGTAAATCAAGTGATCACTTGGTTATTCATTACATTCCTTTTTGGTGCAACGTTCATCGGGATGGAAATCTATGAGTTCCATCACCTTGTACATGAAGGCCATGGTCCAACTCACAGTGCATTCTTATCATCGTTCTTTACTTTGGTTGGTACACACGGTATCCACGTAACTTCTGGTTTAGTGTGGATGTTGGTGTTGATGTATCAAATCAAAACTAAAGGTTTGACATTACCGAATACACGTCGTCTAGCTTGCTTAAGCTTGTTCTGGCACTTCCTTGACATCGTTTGGATCTGTGTATTCAGCGTCGTTTACTTAATGGGAGTTCTCTAATGAGTAGTCATGACCATAATGCTGCAGGTGCGTCACACGGTAACTTTAAGCAATACACTGTTGGATTTGTCCTGTCTGTTATCCTCACCATCATCCCGTTCGGGATGGTGATGGCGGGTGGTTTCAGTCGTGGCATCTTAGTTACAGTAATTGCCATCACTGCTGTTGCTCAGGTTCTTGTACAACTTGTGTACTTCCTACACATGAATACATCATCTGAACAACGCTGGAATATGATCGCATTTATCTACACAATCTTATGTATCGCGGTGCTTTTAATCGGTTCTGTGTGGATTATGAATTACCTTCACTACAATATGATGATCTAAACTGATTGTCATGTTGAAAAAATATCTATTCCTGACTAAACCAGGAATTCTCTTCGGTAATTTCATTACCACCTTGGGCGGCTTTTTCTTAGCCGCCCAAGGCTCTATAGACATCTTATTATTACTACTCACCTTAATTGGAACAACTTTAGTTGTAGCTTCTGGTTGTGTTGTAAATAATGTTATAGACCAAGACATCGATATCAAAATGCAGCGTACACAAAATCGTGCGTTGGTCACAAAAACTATCTCTCCCACTGTTGCACTTATATATGCATTTGTTCTGGGACTTATCGGTTTTAGTATTTTGTGGTTCGGTGTAAATGCTTACGCTTTTTTGTTTGCAATAATTGGTTTTATTGTCTATGTCGGTTTTTATAGTTTGTGGACAAAACGTACCTCAATCCATCAAACCGTAATTGGTAGTATTTCCGGAGCGAGTCCTCCTGTTATTGGTTATACAGCAGTAACTCATCATTTTGATGTAGCCGCCTTACTTTTGTTTTTGGCTTATGCGCTATGGCAAATGCCACATTCATGGGCAATTGCTATTTATCGTTTTGACGATTACAAAAATGCGGGAATCCCCATTCTGCCAGTTGCACGTTCTATTTATCGCACGAAAGTAGAGTGTGTCATTTATATCTTGTTGTTTGCAGCCGTATTGAATGGTTTGTATTGTTTTGGCTATACCAATATATTCTTTCTAGTAACCTTTAATGCATTAACAGCATATTGGTTCTATTTATCAATTATTGGATTTAAAGCTGAAAATGACCAACTTTGGGCTAAACGTTTTTTCCTCTACTCGGTCATATTAATAACCCTGTTAAGTTTAAGCTTTAGTTTCACCTATCAATCTCCTGCTCCAAATCTTCCTCTCTTTTAAATAAGGGAGGATTTCCTCATTAATAGTAAAGAAATTTTACTTTTCTCATCAAAAGATTTGTTTTTAGTCGAACTTTTACCTATAATTCAGCCTTCGCAATTTTTGCGACATAACTTTTAAGTTATGACTCCTTGCTTCTAATTTTTTATTTATTAGGGGCTGTTTAAACCGTAAGGAGCTGACAATGCGTCATTACGAAATCGTACTTTTAGTACACCCAGATCAAAGCGATCAAGTTGTAGGTATGGTTGAACGCTATATCTCTCAGATCAAAGAAGCTGAAGGTCAAATTCACCGTTTAGAAGATTGGGGCCGTCGTCAATTGGCTTACCCAATTAACAAAATTCATAAAGCACACTACATTCTTATGAATGTTGAATGTGGTCAAACTACGCTTGATGAGCTAGAAGAATTATTCCGTTATAATGACGCGATCATTCGTAGCCTTATCATCCGTCGTGAACACGCAATCACTGAAGAGTCATTGCTTGCTAAAAGTGCTGAAGAAAAGCGTGCGCGTAAAGCTCAACGTGAAGAAGCACAGCAAGTTGCTCAAGAAGCTGAATAAGGAGAACATCAATGGCACGTTTTTACCGTCGTCGCAAGTTCTGCCGCTTTACAGCTGAGAATGTTGTGTACATCGACTACAAAGATATCGATACTTTAAAACAGTACATCACTGAAAACGGCAAAATTGTTCCTAGCCGTATCACTGGTACTAAAGCTCGTTATCAACGTCAATTAGCACTTGCTATCAAACAAGCTCGCTATTTGTCTTTGATTCCGTACACTGACAACCATAAGTGAGGTGATCTGTGGACGTTATCTTATTACAACGCATTAAGAACCTTGGTAAATTAGGCGATAAAGTATCAGTTAAAGCTGGTTATGGCCGTAACTTCCTTATCCCTCAAGGTAAAGCAGTTGCAGCTACTGAAGCTAACACTGCTGCTTTCGAAGCTCGTCGCGCTGAACTTGAAAAGCAAGAAGCTGAAATTTTAGCTGCTGCTCAAGCACGTGCTGAACAATTGAATGAAGTTAACATCGTTATCACTGCTAAAGCTGGTGACGAAGGTAAACTCTTCGGTTCTATCGGTACTCGTGACATCGCTGACGCTTTAACGAATGCTGGTCTTACAGTTGACCGTGCAGAAGTTCGTTTACCGAATGGCGCGCTTCGTCACACTGGTGAATTCAACATCGCAATCCAATTGCATCATGATGTTGTTGCAGAAGTTCTCGTTACTATCGTATCTGAGTAATTTCTCATCAAAAAAAGAGCATGCTTTTGCATGCTCTTTTTTTATGTGCCCTATTTTTAAAATAAGATATATTAATTCCTGATCAGTTCTTTAGTTTAATTGGTTTTTTAATTAGGTAGTTTATTTAGTTTTGTTTTAAGATAGTCTTCGGCCTTACAGGCTATTTGCATACACCTTTCTTTATCATCAGGTCTAATTATGTCTCAGGCGAATGCCACTTCTTTAACTCTTTCATCTCGAACAGAAAATAAAACGAGTGAATCAGGGCAACTTAAAGAGTTTCGCACTCCCCCTCACAATTTAGCCATTGAGCAAGCTGTACTTGCTGCACTAATGACAGTTGCCGAATCGTTCGAGCAAGTTAGTGATATGTTAAAAGAAAATGATTTTTATGCGACCCGTCATAAATATATTTACCGTGCAATCGAAAAATTAGCGCAAGAAAATTCACCTTATGATGCTGTCTTGGTGAATGATTGGCTTTTAAAACAAAATTTACTTGATGCTATTGGTGGCGAAGAATATTTAATGCAGCTTATGGCTGATTCCCCATCAAGTTTCTACAACTTAGAAACGTATGCCACTAAAATTAAAGAGTTCTCTACGCTTCGTAGTATGATTAAAGTTAGTACTGAAATTTTACAAAATGCTTATGACACAAAAGGTCGAGGTGTTAGTGAAATTCTAGATCTAGCAGAAACTAATATTTTCTCTCTAGCCGAACAGCACAATAACAATAAAAAAGATGCAGGTCCTAAATCTATTAGCTCTGTCACCGCAGATGTAATTAGTAAACTTGATGAATTATCAAAACTAGATGGCAATATTACAGGTTTAACCACAGGTTTCTTAGAGCTTGATAATAAAACATCAGGTATGCAAGCTGGTGACTTAATTATTGTTGCTGCACGTCCATCTATGGGTAAAACCACTTTCGCCATGAATTTGGTTGAAAGCGTTCTACAATATAACAAGCTACCCGCTCTGGTATTTTCAATGGAGATGCCAGCGGACTCAATTGCGATGCGTCTTATTTCTGCAATGGGTAAAGTTCACCAAGGACATTTACGCTCGGGGAACTTAGATGCTGATGAATGGACCAAAGTTACTGGCACAATTTTGCAGCTTCAACAAATGCATTTGTATATTGATGACTCATCTGCCCTACCTCCAACGGAACTTCGTGCCCGTGCTCGACGCATTGCCAAAATGCATGATGGTAAAATCGGCTGTATCATGGTTGATTATTTACAGCTCATGAAAGTTCCAGGTATGGGTGATAACCGTGTGGGCGAGATTTCAGAAATTTCACGTAGCTTGAAAGCATTAGCAAAAGAAATGCACTGCCCTGTTATCGCACTTTCCCAGCTCAACCGAAGTCTGGAAAACCGACCAAATAAACGCCCCGTAATGTCAGACTTACGTGAATCTGGTGCGATTGAGCAGGATGCCGACTTGATTATGTTTATTTACCGTGATGAGGTTTATAACAAAGAGTCGAAAGAAGCCGGTACCGCAGAAATTATTATTGGTAAACAGCGTAATGGCCCAATTGGTTCAGTTCGCCTTGCCTTTGAGGGTCAATATACCCGATTTAGTAATCTCTCTCCTGAGTATTACAGCCAATACGATGATGAAGAATAAACTCTATCTCTAGCCCAAAGGAGTAAATGAGGGTGCGCCAAGCAACAGTTTATATTGATCGCCATGCGCTTCAATATAATTTAAACCGTGTCAAACAACTCGCAGCAAATTCAAAAATTGTAAGTATGGTGAAAGCTAATGCTTACGGACATGGAATCAAAGACTGTTTAGCAGCCTTAAATGCCTCAGATGCCTTTGGTGTCGCCTGCCTACAAGAAGGCTTAGAAATTCGTGAACTTGGATTTCAGCAACCTGTTACTTTAATTGAAGGGGTATTTTCTGAAGATGAAATGCCTATTGCAATTGAACAAAAATTTGAATGTGTAATTCACCATCAACAGCAATTTGAATGGCTAATTAAACATAAGCAAGAATACATCGCTCAAGGTTTAAAAGTCTGGGTTAAGCTCAATAGTGGTATGAACCGTTTAGGTTTTAAAGTTCCTGAAATTATTGAAGTTATTAAAACTTTAAAAGCTGAAGGCTTTACCTGTGTACTGGCAATGCATTTCGCAAATGCAGATGTAGACCATCCACTCAATGAGCAACAAAAACAACAATTTTTACAGGTTAAGCAAGCTTGTGACCCAGTTTTAGCGTCTTGCTGTAATTCGGCTGCTATTTATAAATGGCCAGAATTACATTTTGACTATGTTCGTCCGGGTATCATGCTTTACGGCGCTTCGCCTTTTGCAGATAAAACAGTCCATGATCTTGACCTAAAACCAGTCATGTCCTTTACAGCAGAAGTGATTGCAGTGAATCATATTCAAGCTGGAGAACATGTAGGTTATGGTTCAACCTTCTGCGCACAACAAAAAATGGATATTGCAATAGTTTCTATTGGCTATGGTGACGGATACCCTAGAGCTTATATTAAACAAAACTATGTCGCTATTGATAAACAGCTCTGTGCAATTGTAGGCCGAGTTAGTATGGACATGCTTGCAATTGATGTTACAAGTAAGCAGGTAAAATTAGGCGCCCAAGTAGAACTTTGGGGTGAGCACCGCCTAGTGGATGAAGTTGCTGATGCAAATGGAACAATAGGATATGAATTGCTTTGCCGCTTAAGTAATCGCCCCACTCGAAAAAACAGTTAAAGAATAAAATATAAAAAAATCCAAGCATGCTTGGATTTTTTTTATTAGCTTTTAAGAATTTTATCGCCAGTAATCATCAGTGGGTTTTGGCATTTCCTGTAAACCGCGACGCAAAGTATCTGACCATTGTTTACTAATCTGTGAAAAATACGGATCATCTTCAGTAATTCGTTTACCCACCGGAATAACAAAACTATCTTTATTATAAACTAATGCATCGAGCGGCAAGCCCACAGAAACATTTGAGCGCAAGGTTGAGTCAAAAGAAATTAGGCTACAACGTAATGCATCATCTAATGGCATTGCATAATATAAAGCACGGTCCAAAATAGGTTTGCCATATTTACTCTCACCTATTTGAAAGTAAGGTGTATCTGTAGTTGCGCAAATAAAATTACCCTGTGGATAGACATTATAAAGCTGCATGTCGCCACCTTTAATCTGTCCACCCACCAAAATACTACAGGCATAATTCATTTGTTCTTGAGTATCTGTACTAATATCTTCTAGAACAGTTTTCAAGGTTTTACCAATTAATTCAGCTGCCTCAAACATAGTGTTAACACTATATAAATTAGGCTCTTGCTGCAAAGTAAGCGCATTTTGCAAATGACCTATAACAGCTTGTGTGGTCGCTAAATTACCTGCTGTTTGTAAGGCCATGAAACGCTCTCCAGTAACGCCGAAAGTATGCAATTTTCGGAACACAGAAATATGATCAACTCCTGCATTAGTTCTAGTGTCACTAATAAACACTAAACCTTGTTCCAATCTTAGCGCACAACAATAGGTCATTTCATTCTCTTTACATTCAACAGGCCAACACTTGAACCACAGACATCATGTTCTCAA
This sequence comes from Acinetobacter sp. IK31, assembly GCF_035615195.1. NCBI lineage: Bacteria > Pseudomonadati > Pseudomonadota > Gammaproteobacteria > Moraxellales > Moraxellaceae > Acinetobacter > Acinetobacter sp. IK31. Next base: position 147,347 of record NZ_JANBOB010000011.1, read on the forward strand.
CTCCTCCTTGCTCTCTTACACCACGAATAGGCGCAACATCGAGATAATCACGTCCAACTGCAAGGTAGATATGATGTTTGGGTGTAAACAACTGATTGCTTACATCAAAACAATACCACTGATTTTCTAAAAATACTTCTGCCCAAGCGTGACTAGCAAGGTGCGGATAGTTTTGATCAAATAGATAACCAGAGACATAGCGTGCTGGTAATTGTAGCGCACGACACATCGCAATTAAAACATGGGCATGATCTTGGCATACTCCCTGCCCAGCGTGAAATGCTTCAGTTGCAGTTGTCTGAACCGAAGTACTTTCAGGCTGATAGAGTATTTTCTGCAAAATGTATTCACTTAATAACGCAATATGCTGTCGGTCTTTGACCACCACAATATTTTTGGCAAAGTCCAACATTTCTGAATCACATCGAGTTGCACTTGTCATCTGCAAAAACAAATTTGTAGGTGTAGATAAATTTACACAACCCAGCTCTACATTTTGAAGTTCAACGATTCCTTGAGCCATAAACGTAAGATGTTGGTATTGATAACGCTGACTAGCCGTCATCCATACATTGTTGAATATGTCCCTTTTTATCGTTTTGTCACCTGGCACGCTAATTGCCCAGTTCATAACATGTTGATGCGGCGATGTTTGAGGCATCATTTTAATATACTGGATACTGTTCTGAGCAGTTTCAGTATAGCTATAATGCGTTTGATGATTCACCATCAATTTCATAATCACACCTCAAACATATGTTCCAACTGCTGTGTAAAAGTATAATAAGCGTCCCACGTTTGCTGATGCTTTAGTACCTGCCAATTTTGATCTATGTTTTTCCAATCTAAGCCAGCAAGCCGTTGCACCACAACATCCAACTCAGATACAAGGGCTGATAAATCTTGCCCAAAACGTAGCTCTATATCGAATTGCTCTATTTTTTGCCCTGAATGCAGAAATAAACAAACATCTTCATTCTCCGCTTCTAATATTTGAGTACATTGTTCAACAGCTTTTCTCAAAGCCTCAGGTTGGGCTTGAAGCGTGTTAATAACATTATTTAATTCTGCATAAGCATTTGATGACAATATACCTCTTAGTTCCTGAACATTATCTTTAGCAATAACGAACTGGTTCAGTAACGAAAATGTTTGCTTCTTGTCTAACATATAGTGATTTAGTAATTCAGCATTTTCTATTACCAAACCAAATGCTGTTGCAAATTTTGTTGCTTTCTCATCTTGTGTAAAGGGTAAGTGAGAGGCAGCAAATTTAACTCGCATTAAATATCGACCCAACCAATATATTTGATGCGCACTCGAATTGAGTAAAACCATAAAGTTCCTCTTTAACCCACAATTAGGAATGTAATGTTTCGACAACCCATGTATCTTTTATGCCGCCACCTTGGGAAGAATTTACGACCAAAGAGCCAGCCTGCATGGCCACTCGCGTTAAGCCACCCGGCACTATTTCTGTACGATAAGGGGAACTCAATACAAATGGACGTAAGTCAATGTGACGTTCAGCCACCCCTGCTGTAGTTAAAGTTGGGGCTACAGATAAGGCTAATGTAGGTTGTGCAATGTACATATGAGGTGTGGCGATCAATTTTTTTCTAAAGTCATCAATTTCACACGAACTTGCTTGAGGTCCAATTAGCATGCCATAGCCACCTGACCCCTGTGCTTCTTTAACGACTAATTGATCCAGATTAGAAAGTACATAATCTAAGTGTTCATCTTTACGGCATTGATAAGTAGGTACATTTTTTAGAATTGGTGTTTCACCCAAATAATATTGGATCATTTGATCCACATAAGGATAAATAGATTTATCATCAGCCACACCTGTTCCAGGCGCATTTGCAATAACAACATTTTTTTGCAAATAAGCAGACATGAGACCTGCCACACCTAAAGCACTGTCAGGCTTAAATGCTAAAGGATCTAGAAAATCATCATCTAGTCGGCGATAAATAACATCTACTTTTTGTCGGCCACGAATCGTTTTAACAAAAACTTGATCATTTTCTACAAATAAATCCCGATTTGTAACCAGTGGCACATCCATTTCACGTGCTAGAAAAGCATGCTCATAAAAAGCACTGTTAAAACGCCCTGGTGTTAGTACCACGACAAAAGGTTGGTCCGCAGGAGAATTCTCCTGCAATATTTCTTTTAAAAGTTTTGGGTAATGTTCAATTCCCTGTAAATTATTGGCCGCACATAGCTCCGGCATCAATTGTTGGCTAATGTTTCGGCATTCGATCATATAAGACACACCAGAAGGTGTTCTTAAATTATCCTCCAATACAAAAAATTCTCCTTCATCATCACGGATAATATCAATTCCGCTAATTTGTGAATAAATTTTACCTTTCAGAGAGTGTTTAAGCATATGGGGCTGAAAAGCATCATTCCCCATGATTTGCTCTTCGGGAATAAGCCGTTCTTTTAAAATATGTTGTCCATGATAAATATCATCTAGGAAGTAATTTAAGGCTTTGACGCGCTGTGCACAGCCCGAAGCTATTTTCTCCCACTGTTTTTTTTCAATCACCCTTGGAATTAAGTCAAAAGGAATTGTTCGCTCTGTACCTTCTTTATCACCGTATACATTAAAAGTAATCCCATGATAAAGAAAATGCTGTTTTGCTTGAACATTTAACTCTTTTAACTCATCTAAAGTACGAATACTCAACCATTGTTCAATTTTTTTAGAAGCCGCGCCATTAGCTGTTACATCATCTAGCATCTCATTAAAAAACTGTGATTTTAGTTGCTCAAATAAGTTCGTCTGCACAGAAATATGTTCTAAAAAAGAGGCTGGATTAATGAGTGTCGTAGCTGTCTGCTCTTGTATAAAAAAATCATTATCTATATGTAATTCATGCTCTTGTTCTGACATAACCACCTCGTCTTATCATTTATCTATATTTCATTTTTAAATAAGCAATTTCAGTGCCACTTATATATCTGTAATATTTATAGGGGTCATTGTTATAACTTTCTTCCTCCAAATCTTAACATCGATTGCAAAAGGACCTATAAACCGATTCTGACAAACTTGCTAAATCTGTAAAGATTTTTTATTGTGTTGACACCAAAGCAATTGGATATAGATGTATTACGCTTATGTCTGTAATAGAAAAAGAAACTTCAAATAGTTTATATCGCCAATGGCAGATTTTGTCTCGACTTCCTACCGGCAAGTGGATTGGAACAAGAGAATTACAGGAAATGCTTGAACGTGAAGGTATTGAAATCAGTTTAAGGACTATTCAACGTGACTTAAATCAAATTGCTCAGCGTTTTCCAATTGAAAGTAACAAAGCCGTACCTCAGGGCTGGCGGTGGCAATCTGATGCGCCCATTCAGAGCTTACCTCACATGACTAGCTCTCAGGCAGTCACATTTATGATGGTTGAGGAACATCTTAAACACTTACTTCCACCAAGTCTGCTTGATGAGATGGGGCCTTGGTTTGATTTGGCCAAACGCAGCCTCTCTACACAAAATAATGTTAGACAATGGATTAACCGAGTACGCATCGTACCAGCAAGCCAACCTCTCATTCCGCCTGTAGTTGACCGAAATGCTCAACAGGCAATTTATGAAGGTCTACTCCAAGACAAACAAATAGAATGTATTTATCGAGCACGAGTAAATCAGGGCGAGGATAAAACTTATGTTTTAAATCCTTTGGCTTTGGTACAAAAAGGTGCAGTAATTTATTTAATTTGCACACGACATGACAAAACTGAAGTTCAAACTTTTGCCTTGCACCGTTTTAAATCAGCAAAAGTCTTAGATAATCGAGCACTGCATCCGGTCAATTTTGATATTGATCATTATATTGATTCAGGCGCTTTAGGCTTTAGAGTGGACTACAAACAGCCAACTGAGTCAATTCAGCTCACATTAACCATGACAGAGCAAACTGCTAGAACTTTCTATGAAAGTCAGTTAAGTAAGGACCAAACGATAGTCCCACTTGAAGAAAATATTGTAGAAGTTACAGCGACCGTACCTTTTACGTCTCAACTGGTGTGGTGGTTGCGTAGTTTTGGCAAGAAACTACTGCATATCGAACCAATTCAAGTACACAATGCTGTACGAGAAATTGAATCTGAGAATAAATAGATATAAAAAAGAGAACCATAAGGTTCTCTTTAGATTTTGAATTATAATTTTCTTAATTTTATATTGGCTTTTATATTTATAGTTGTTTTCAGATCCATGTGTTCTCCCCCACTAAAACTGATCTGCTCTTCTTTTGCGCTATTTTGAACATAAGCATTGGCATGCCATTTCATCTCTATTGTAGCGAATTGATTTCATTGTCATGGTTAAAGCCCTCTTTGTTTGAACGTGAATTCAATATAACTGGCTGCTTGAAATATGTGAAATAAGAAAAAAAGGAAGTGAAATCTGTTTTCTTCCTTAGGAAGTTTCCATATATTTTTTGAACAGAAAATAAAAAAGCCCAGTCTTAACTGGGCTTTTTTTACATTTATAAGATTAAGCTGTTTTCTTAATCATATTATTTTTACGAATTGTGATCATCACAAGTTGAACTGCTGCTGGTGTAACACCAGGAATACGGCTCGCTTGAGCTAATGTTTCCGGAAGAACCGTTTTTAATTTCTGAGTAATTTCACGCGATAAACCAGACACTACATCATAATTAAAATCGGTAGGAATTTTAGTTTCTTCAAGACGCTTTAACTGCGCCACATCTTCATGCTGACGGTTAATATAACCTTCATATTTCACAGCAATCTCGATTTGCTCACCCACGTGTTCAGACACATCAGAACCAGTAAGTTCCGCAATTTGATTAAAGTTAATGTTAGGGCGTTTGAGTAAATCAATTGCACTACACTCTTTACTCAAATCAGCGCCAGTCATTTCAACAAACTTTTTACCCATAGGGTTATTCGGCGCTGCCCATAAATGCTGTAAACGAGAGGTTTCACGCTCAACTGCTTCCATTTTTTCACAATAAGCAGCCCAGCGCACGTCATCAACCAACCCAAGTTCACGACCAACAGGAGTTAAACGTTGATCCGCATTGTCTTCACGTAACATTAAACGGTATTCAGCACGTGAGGTAAACATACGGTATGGTTCTTTAGTACCTAAAGTGATGAGGTCATCAACCAATACGCCCATATAAGCTTGGTCACGCTTAGGTGTCCACTCTTCTTGCTCCCACGCACGGCGCGCAGCATTTAAACCAGCAAGTAAACCTTGAGCACCAGCCTCTTCATAACCGGTCGTACCATTAATTTGGCCAGCAAAATATAGACCACTAATAGCTTTAGTTTCGAGAGTAAATTTTAAAGCTTGTGGATTGAAATAATCGTATTCAATCGCGTAGCCTGGACGCAAAATATGGGCATTTTCCATACCACGAATAGAACGAACAAGCTCAAACTGCACGTCAAATGGAAGTGAAGTCGAAATACCATTTGGATAAAGCTCGTGTGTATCTAAACCTTCTGGTTCCAAAAACACCTGATGTGAATCTTTATCTGCAAAACGGTGAATTTTATCTTCAATTGAAGGACAATAACGTGGACCAACCCCCTCAATAACACCGGTATACATTGGTGAACGGTCTAAGCCGCCACGAATAATGTCATGAGTTTTTTCATTGGTATGCGTGATATAACAATTCACTTGTTCAGGGTGCATAGAGGCATCACCCATGAACGACATAACTGGCGATGGGAAGTCACCTGGCTGCGGAATCATGACTGAAAAATCAACCGAACGTGCATCAATACGTGGTGGTGTACCTGTTTTTAAGCGACCTACAGGTAATTTTAATTCACGTAAACGCTGAGCAAGTGCAATAGAAGGCGGGTCACCCGCACGACCACCGCTTGATTTTTCTAAACCAACGTGGATTACACCACCCAAGAATGTACCAGTAGTCAACACCACTGTTTTAGCGTCAAAGCGAACGCCCATTTGAGTAACAACACCTTTAACAGTATCGCCTTCAACAATCAGGTCATCAGCTGCTTGCTGGAAAATATCAAGATTTGCTTGATTTTCTAATGTTTCACGAATGGCAGCTTTATAGCGAACGCGGTCAGCTTGAGCACGTGTTGCACGTACTGCCGCACCTTTACGTGAATTTAAAATACGGAACTGAATACCACCTTTATCGGCAGCTAAAGCCATTGCTCCGCCAAGCGCATCAATTTCACGTACTAAATGTGACTTACCAATACCACCGATTGCTGGGTTACAACTCATTTGACCCAAAGTCTCAATGTTATGGGTCAAAAGCAAAGTCTGTCGTCCCATACGCGCAGCAGCAAGGGCCGCTTCCGTACCTGCGTGACCGCCACCGATAACGATAACATCATAAACTTTAGGGTAGTGCATGAGTACAAAACACCAGAAAAAAAAAGACGGAACATTATAGCAAAATTATCTGCTTATTGATGTACATAATTACAAAATCGTCTTCACATAATTTACGGTACGCCACAAGATTTGACATTTTGTTTCATGAATTCAATACAAAGTGAATGTTATTAAAACAAATTCATCTTAGAATAAAAAATGTACAGCACTTCTATGACTTTAAAATTAACGCGACAAGAAGGAATACAAAATGAAATCGACCATGTTAAAAATCTTAACTGCATCTCTACTTTGTTTTTCAGGCGTAACTTTTACACATGCTGCAGACATGAGCAAAGCCGAAACTCAAAAACAAGTTAGAGCATGTGCTAAAAAGCAGCAAGGCGAATGGGTATCTTACAGCCATAATGGCGTAACTTTTAATGGTACTTGCCAACCGAATGAAAACGGTAAGTTACAATTTAAAGCCCCTGCTCCTTAATTTGTTTCGGCATAAGGTATAGAAGAAGCAATTTATTTTCCGCTATACCTTCTCAGTATTTTTAAAGTCGGCCCATTAAAGATGGGCCGCTTTCTTTTTTAAAATCGTCTAGTCAGCTACAATACGCCTTTAAATAAAATTTTTAGGTCCTTTTCGTGAAGTGGTTACAAATACACATTACCGTTGATCAAGCACAAGTTGAGTTCACAGAAACACTTTTAATGTCTCTAGGTGCGGTAAGCGTAACTCTGGATGATGCTGAAGATCAGGCTTTACTTGAACCATTACCAGGTGAAACACCTTTATGGAATAAAGTGATTGTGACCGGCATTTATCAACAAGACGAACAAGACCCTATTGATGTCGACACTTTAGAAGCTTTCTTAAAAGCTCAACTTCCAGACGCTCCTATCCGTCATGCCGAGCTTGAAGATCAAGTGTGGGAACGCTCATGGATGGACTATTACGAGCCAATTCAAATTGGGGAAAAGTTCTGGATCGTACCTGAATGGCTAGAGCCACCAGAAGCTGATGCAACTAATATTAAGTTAGACCCAGGCCTTGCGTTTGGTACAGGTAACCATGCAAGTACATTCTTATGTTTACAGTGGTTAGGTAAAGCTGACGTTAAAGATAAAATCGTTATTGATTATGGCTGTGGTTCAGGCATTTTAGGTGTAGCAGCTTTATTATTAGGCGCTAAAAAAGTATATGCCACTGATATTGACCCTCAGGCTGTTTTAGCAACAAAACAAAATGCTGAACTTAATGGCGTATTAGATCGTCTATATGTTGGCCTTCCTGAAGAATTTAATCAAGAATTCGGATCTCAACAAGCAGATGTTCTGGTTGCAAATATTTTAGCAGGTCCGTTAATGGCACTTGCACCAGAGTTTGTAAAATTGCTTAAATCTGATGGTGAATTCGCGCTTGCTGGTGTGATTGAAGAGCAAGTTGCTGATGTTTCAGATGTTTATTCTGAATTTTTTGATATATTAGATATCGAAAAACGCGAAGAAAATTGGTGTCGCATTTCAGGAAAACGCAAAACAATAAACTGAGAATATTTTAACTCATGAATGAAAAACAAACCCGCTGCCCTAAGTGCTTAACAGTTTATAAAGTATCCCTTACTCAATTGACTGTTGCTCAGGGTATGGTTTGTTGTCCTAAATGTGACTTTAATTTTAATGCCCTCACCCATTTGGTTAATATTGAACAACCAGTCATGGTTAACTCATCTACATTAGCCAATGGTTCTATGCAAGCAAGATATATGACGCATTCTCATGTGTTAGATATCTTTGATCAAAAAGTTGAAAACTCAAATATTGATCTTTTAACTTATCTCAACAATTTAAATTATTTTCACAACGAACCTATTAACGCACTACCCAATCTTAATTTAGCTGAACAAACATCCGCACAAGAACAAGACAATAATAAAAAGCATAGTTGGCTGTACTACACGCTCTGGAGCTCTGCTAACCTTATTTTGATTTTAGTTTTTACTTTTCAAATTCTCTGGTTTAACCCTAAGCTCATGCATGCAAGCCCAACCGTCAGCCATGCATTTAATTATGTTTGCGAAACACTGCACTGCAATAAGTCAGCCGAACAATATCAACTTATTTATATAGAAAAGTTAAAACTCCGCAAAGTTGACACAAGTCATACGCAATTTTCAGGCATATTGCTTAATCAGAATGATAAAAGTATTGAACTTCCCAACCTAAAGTTGAGTTTTGCAACAGACTCAAAAAAAACAGAAGAAGTTATATTGACTCCTCAACAATATCTTGTTGAAAACTTACGGGGTATTCAACGTATTCCCTCTAACACCCCTTTCCGATTCCAATTTGAGCTAAACAGAAGCAAAAAAAGCTTACTAAATTATCGATTAGAAATTGTCCACCCCTAAAATGTAAAAAAAGTGAAAAAAAAATAAAAAAAAATGCAGTTAATTTGCTCACTTTTTCCTAGACAATGGTATGATACGCGCCACGAAAGCTTTGACTCATATACTCCTCGCTCTCAATCCAAAAAAAATACTGTTAAGCATGTGTGCTTTTCTACTTTAAGCACATAGCCTAACTTTTTTTGTTTTTGAGGGGGCTGTAACAAATATTTAACTATTGTTACGCTTATTTTTTATTCAATACGAAGAAATATGGCAAGCTAATTGTTCTTATGTTTTAGAGTCACTGTTTTAGGATCTAAAACAGGACTCCGTATTTTTAGACCACATTTATATACTACTTTATCCAAGCTAGTATTTGATTTTCGGATTAACTCGCATGAATAGCAAATCTCCTATTTTTACTGCACAATCTGATGTTGCTCTTCGCATCCACGTTGATCGCGCAGTTCGCCATTATTTTGCACAATTGCAAGGTGAGCAACCATCTCAGGTATATGACATGGTGCTAGCAGAAATGGAGAAACCTCTTTTATCTGTAGTTCTTGAATATACACGTGGTAATCAAACCCGTGCTGCCGAGATTCTTGGACTCAACCGTGGCACTTTACGCAAAAAGTTAAAAGCTCACGGTTTAATGAGTGAATAAATGATAAAATGCTCACGACGTCGTGGGCATTTTTTTATGCTTATTGGTTTTAATCCGTAGACTTGAAATTGTTGAATTAAACATCATGACTATTAAACGTGCTTTGATTTCTGTATCTGATAAGACAGGAATTGTCGAATTTGCTCAAAACCTTGCAGCTTTAGGGGTAGAACTATTATCTACAGGCGGCACATACAAGTTGCTTAAAGATAATAATATCGCTGTTGTTGAAGTATCTGAACATACTGGCTTCCCTGAAATGATGGATGGTCGTGTTAAGACATTACATCCAAAAATTCATGGCGGTATTCTCGCTCGTCGCGGTTTAGACGAAGCAGTAATGGAAGAACACAACATCGATCCGATTGATCTTGTTGTTGTGAACCTTTATCCATTCGCTGCAACAGTTGCAAAACCTGACTGTTCACTTGCTGATGCTATCGAGAATATCGACATCGGCGGTCCAACAATGGTTCGTGCTGCTGCTAAAAACCACGCTTCAGTCGGTATTGTTGTAAATGCTTCAGATTACGATACAGTTATTACTGAATTAAAAGTTGCTGGTTCACTTTCTTATGAAACACGTTTTGATTTAGCTGTTAAAGCATTTGAACATACTGCCCAATATGACGGCATGATCGCTTCTTACCTAGGCGCTCGCGTTGGTAAGACCGAAGGCGAAGCTGATTTATTCCCTCGTACGTTCAATACTCAATTGAACAAAGCACAAGATTTACGTTACGGTGAAAACCCACATCAATCTGCTGCATTTTACGTTGAAGAAAATGCAAAAGAAGCATCAGTTTCTACGGCAAAACAGTTACAAGGCAAAGAATTGTCTTATAACAACATTGCAGACACAGATGCCGCACTTGAATGTGTTAAATCATTTGCAAAACCTGCTTGTGTAATTGTAAAACATGCTAACCCTTGTGGTGTTGCTGTTTCTTTAGACGGCATTAAAGCTGCTTACGATTTAGCTTATGCGACTGACCCAGAATCTGCTTTTGGCGGCATTATTGCGTTTAACCGTGAGTTAGATGTTGCAACTGCTCAAGCAATTGTAGAGCGTCAATTCGTTGAAGTAATTATTGCTCCAAGTATTGCTGATGGCGTGCTTGAAATTACTGGCGCGAAGAAAAACGTACGTGTTCTAGTATGTGGTGAATTACCTGCAATAGACGCGCGTGCACCACAACTTGACTACAAACGTGTTAATGGCGGTTTATTAGTTCAAGATCAAGATTTAGGTATGATTACTAAAGATGATCTTAAAGTAGTAACCAAATGCGCACCAACTGAACAAGAAATTGATGACCTCATCTTTGCTTGGAAAGTTGCGAAATATGTAAAATCAAATGCAATTGTTTATGCAAAAAACCGCCAAACTATTGGTGTTGGTGCAGGACAAATGAGCCGTGTTAACTCAGCTCGTATTGCTGGCATTAAAGCTGAACATGCTGGTTTGGTTGTTGAAGGCGCTGTAATGGCATCTGATGCATTCTTCCCGTTCCGTGACGGAATTGATAATGCGGCTAAAGCTGGCATTAAATGCATTATTCAGCCAGGTGGTTCTATGCGTGATGAAGAAGTAATCGCAGCAGCTGATGAAGCTGGTATTGCAATGGTCTTCACTGGTATGCGCCACTTCCGCCACTAATTTAAATTTAGTCCTCCCTAACCCTCCTTTCATTCAGGAGGGTTTTCCACAATAATGGAGCTAACTCTCCACCTTGAGGGATAGAGGGGGATGAAAAGGATTAAAGTTAAGGAACAAATTAAAAATGAATATTTTAGTTTTAGGTAGTGGTGGTCGTGAACATGCTTTGGCATGGAAAATTGCGCAAGATACCAATGTTACTCAAGTTTTTGTTGCACCAGGTAATGCTGGAACTGCAACAGAAGATAAATGTATTAATGTTCAACTTGATATTTTAGACAACTCAGCAATTATTGCTTTTGCTAAAGAAAATAATGTTGATCTTATTATTGTTGGTCCAGAAGCACCATTAGTTAATGGTGTGGTTGATGCTGCACGTGAAGCAGGTTTAAAAATTTGGGGACCTACTCAATATGCAGCGCAGCTTGAAGGTTCAAAAGCATTTGCTAAGCACTTTTTAAAGCGTCACAACATTCCAACTGCTTTCTATGATGTTTTCACTGAAGTAGATGCAGCTAAAGCTTATGTTGAAAAAAATGGCGCACCAATTGTAATTAAAGCTGATGGTCTTGCTGCTGGTAAAGGTGTAATCGTTGCAATGACCAACGAAGAAGCTTTTGCAGCAATTGATGACATGCTTGCAGGCAACAAATTTGGTGATGCTGGTTCACGCGTTGTGATTGAACAGTTCCTTGCAGGTGAAGAAGCTTCTTTCATTTGTATGATTGATGGTAAAAATATTTTACCAATGGCAACTTCACAAGACCACAAGCGTATTTTTGAAGGCGATCAAGGTCCTAACACTGGCGGTATGGGTGCCTACTCTCCTGCTCCAGTTGTAACTTCTGACATTTTTGAACGCGTTATGACTGAAATCATGCACCCAACTGTAGAAGGTATGGCTGCTGACGGACATGTTTACACTGGTTTCTTATATGCCGGTCTAATGATTGACGAGCAAGGTCAACCACGTGTGATCGAGTTTAACTGTCGTTTTGGTGACCCTGAAACTCAACCAATCATGATGCGTTTAAAGTCATCTCTTGTTGAATTGGTAGAAGCTGGTATTGCTGGTAATTTGCCAAAAGAAGCTGAATGGGATGAACGCAAGTCAATTGGTATTGTACTTGCAGCAGAAGGTTATCCTGATAGTGTACGCAAAGGCGATGTAATTTCAGGTATCGGACATTCACCTGAAGATACTAAAATTTTCCATGCTGGCACAGCAACTCGTGAAGATGGTCATATCGTGACTTCTGGCGGTCGAGTTCTTTGTGTAACGGCATTGGGTGATAGCGTTCTTGAAGCACAAATTAATGCACTAGAAGTATGTGGTCAAGTTACCTTTACGGGTATGCAATATCGTAACGACATTGGCTACCGCGCAATTGCACGTGAAAAAGCTTAAAAACTTTCAAGTTTAAAATTCTAATAGAAAAGTCTCTATATAGAGGCTTTTCTATTATGTGAAACCATATAAAAAATCGTATAAATCTTTATTGTATTGCTAAAGATATCAACAAATAAAAAAGAAGCACCCTATATCAACCACCCTTTTATTGATATGATTGGCATACCGTTGGAACTGTCAATAAACACTGCTGTTTTAATAATTTTCATAGCGACTTGCTCTACACATTATAACTGTAGAGAGTTTTTCTAATGTTCTAAATTTATGAACACTCATTTGGCTATTGTTTGGGATTAACTGTTTGGGGAAACAGTTTTTTGTTTATAAAACAATTACCCTCACTTACCACCAAAGTATGCAAGCAAATTATGGAACCCCTGAAAAAGATATCAGAGTTTAAACCTGTTGTAATTCCAACTCCTCCCATTTCATATAGATATAGATCAATACTTATTTTTCTATATCTCTTCAATCAGGACTTTTTTAAATGAAAAAGCTGATCAGTCTTTTTTTAAGTATGTCAGTAGTACTATTGGCAGCGTGTGGTAAACAAGAAGGTTCTCCACAGACACAACAAAACAATGATAGCTCCCAAGTACAAACGGTAGTGATTGCCTCTACAGGTTCAGATGCTGATATTTGGCGCTATATCGCAACTTTACCTGAAACCCAAGCTGCTGGCTTAAAGTTAGAAGTGAAAAACTTTACAGACTATGTTTCTATGAATGCAGCCATTGCAAACAAAGAAGTAGATCTGAATGCTTTCCAATCTTATTCATATCTTGTTGCATTTAATAAATCAAACCAAGATAAGATTGCGCCAGTTTCTACCACATATCTTGAGCCAATGGGTATTTACTCAAGTAAACACAAAAAAATTGATGAGCTCGCAGAGGGTGCAATTATTGCAATCCCAAATGATGCTGCCAACGAAGCTCGTGCTTTACTTTTATTACAAACAGCTGGCTTAATCAAACTTAAAGCTGATTTTAACCCGGCTCAAGGCAGTCCAAACGATATCATCGAAAATAGTAAAAAGATCGATATCAAACCAATCCAAATGGCAACAGCATTACGTATTAAAGATGAAGTTGATGCCGTTGTATTAGGTAACACCTTAGCAATGGAAGGTGGTTTGAACGCACTCAAAGATTCTATTTTCTATGAGCCTGTTGATCAAAGCACACGACTTAATGTCAACGTTCTTGCAACTGCTGATTCACGTAAAAATGATGCTGTTTTGCAAAAAGTTGGACAGCTATATCATAGTGCAGCAGCTAAAAAGTATGTAACAGAGCGTTTTGGTGGAACAAAAGTTGACGTAGATCAACCAATCAGCTATCTCTCAGAAGCTAAATAGTAATATAATAGCCGAAACGTGAAACAGGCAAATTCTCTTTGCCTGTTTTTTCTTTCCAGCATAGCTTCTGACGATATGATTCAATTTAAAAACATTTCAAAGCACTATCAGCTCAAAAGTCAAACCATACGCGCACTCGACCAAATCAATTTAGAGATTCCAGAGGGCAGTATTTTTGGCATCATTGGCTATAGTGGTGCAGGTAAAAGTACCTTAATCCGCCTGATCAACCTACTTGAGCGACCAACAGAAGGTCAAATCATTATTAATCAGAAAGATTTCACCGCTTTGGATGCACGCTCATTACGTCAGGAACGTGCCAGTATTGGCATGATTTTTCAGCACTTCAATCTGCTACAAACCAAGACGGTTGCTGAAAACATTGAAATGCCAATGTGTCTACTGAATTACAATAAAGTAGAACGTGAAAAGCGCTTAAATGAGTTATTGGAGTTCATTGATCTTAAGCATAAAAAAGATGCTTATCCAGATGAACTTTCTGGCGGACAAAAGCAACGTGTCGGTATTGCCCGTGCTTTAGCAAATCATCCAAAAATTCTTTTGTGTGATGAAGCAACCTCTGCCCTTGATCCGCAAACAACCAAGTCAGTTTTAGAGCTACTCAAAAAAATTAATCAAGAGCAAAAAATCACGATTGTTATGGTGACCCATGAAATGGATGTCATTGAAACTATTTGTGATCATGTAGCTGTGATGGAGGCAGGTAAAGTCATTGAACAAGGTTCAACGATTGATATCTTTAGTAAACCTCAACATCCAACCACTAAAAACTTCATTCAAACTGTTTTACATCAACAGTTGCCTGTGAATATTTTAAATCAGCTCGAAAACCAGCATCATCATAGTATTTACTGTTTACAGTTTTTAGGGCGTTCTGCTCAAGAACCTGTAATTCAGTCACTAATTAAAAAATTCGATATTAGCTTAAATATTTTATTTGCCAACATGACTGAAATTAATGGCACAGTCATTGGTCAAATGTTTGTGCAGCTTTTAGGTGATCCTCAGCTAATTAAGCAGGCTATTGAGTTTTTGGAACAAAATGAAGTAGGTGTAGTTCAATCAGGAGATCAAGTATGAGAGATTTAATCGTACAGTGGTTAACTGAACTCACTCAACCTTTCTGGCACAGTTCCCTTTCTATTGATCAGTTCGTTACAGCTTTGCAAGAAACCTTTCATATGGTTTTCTTCGCACTTTTGTTTGGTGGCATTTGGGGCTTTATTCAGGGAATTATTTTATTAGTTACCCGTCCAGAAGGCATTTTACCCAATAAAGTGATTTATCATTTACTTAATCCAATTGTAAATGCTTTACGCTCTCTTCCTTTTATTATTTTACTTATTGCAGTGATTCCTCTTACTAAGCTATTAGTCGGTACTTCAATTGGTACATGGGCAGCTATTGTTCCATTGACTATTTATGTTGGCCCTTATATGGGACGTCTGATTGAAACTTCATTGCTTGAAGTAAATGAAGGAATTATTGAATCTGCTCAAGCGATGGGTGCTACACCTTGGCAAATTATCTCTCGTTTTATTTTGCCTGAAGCACGCAGCTCACTGATTTTAAACCTTACCACAGCGACAATCAGTCTTATTGGTGCAACCGCCATGGCTGGCGCAGTTGGTGCAGGTGGTATCGGTGATTTAGCGATTTCATATGGTTATCAACGTTTTGATACCAGCGTTGTGATTTTAACAGTGATTATCCTACTGTTATTAGTACAGATTGTACAAACGCTAGGGAACTGGCTCGCTAAGCTCCGTTAAGTCATCCATACAAAAAAGCTCTCTTTTAGGGGGCTTTTTTTTGTTTTATATAACCCTTTTATTAAAAACAGTTGAGTGCATGGCTCAATTCCATTTTCTGGTATGATCAGAATTAGTCATTATTCATTTACTCTTTGGATTTAGTTTCAGGATAAAACAATGCGTTATAGAATTCATTTTATTGATGTGCAGAATGCCCTCCAAAACTATATCTGGATTTTAGAAGATACTGAAACCCAAGAAGCTGTAGCAGTCGATCCAACAGAAGCACAGCTGGTAATTCAATTTTGTCAAAATCATCAGTTAAATTTAAAACAAATCTGGCTTACTCATTGGCATAAAGACCATATTGGTGGTGTTGCTGATTTAACAGCTGCCCAAAATATTACTGTGTATGGCCCACGTGATGAGCTCACCAAAATTCCGGGAATTACCCACCCTTTACAGCATGACGATCATCTAAAATTTAATGATTTAAAAGTAGAGATTATTGCAACCCCTGGTCATACCTTAGGGCACATTGTCTATTTTATTGAAGAATTAGAGGCTGTATTTTGTGGTGATACCTTATTTGCAATGGGGTGTGGTCGATTATTTGAAGGCACAGCCGAACAAATGTTTCACTCACTGAGTCGTCTGGCAGCTTTACCAACCCGCACAAAAGTTTATTGCACACATGAATACACGCTTTCAAATGCCGAATTTGCCTTAACGGTAGAACCACACAACCATGCCCTATCAGAACGAGCTGAAGAAGTCCGTGAGCTACGTAAGCAACAATTAATCACCCTACCAAGCACGATTGAACTTGAATTAGCAACCAACCCCTTTCTTCGCGCAGAAAGTGTTGAAGACTTTGCTCATCTGCGTGCCCTTAAAGATAATTTCTAAAATTAAGCTTTCAAAAAAGATACAGTTTCATTTTTAAGAACTGTATCTTCTTGCTGATTACCTGCTGCCTGTAATTATTTTTTACATTTACTCTGTTTTTTATTTGCTCATTATTCTAAAAATAACGTTGAATTTATAATTTTTAAAAACAATCGCGTAAACAGCTCTTTAAATAAAAAGTTATTATTTTTTAGTTATATAACCCCTTCATAATTTTATAAAAATGAAATCTTTTATTTCTTTATCTTACTTTTTTTACAAGTTGCAAAATAAAAAAAAGTTTTACCCCTTTAAAAAATCTAATTAAAACCCTATTAATAAATAAGATGTAATGCCACGGATAGAAGGAGTTCTCACGTGAAAAAGGTTGTTAAAGCTAAAAATTTGATTGCGTTTCGCATTTGGTTAGAAAAGTTAGGGTATTCAGTTAAAAATCTTGCTGACGGGAAAGGTTTTACTTTTAGTTTTAAAAAAGAATATGGTTTAGTAACCTGTGAGTTAGCAGGTAATTCATTAGCAATGCAATTAGGTGAAGAGTTTGAGGATCACTTAAAAGCATAATTTTTCACGACTTGATTTTAATTACAATATTGTCTTTCTTAAAAGATAAGTAGTGTTGTAGAACTTTAGAATGGCTTAATTAAAATATATTTTTTAGTTATTAAAAAAATCTGTAGCAGGGCTACCCTCCCAAATTGCCCTTAGCTACAGATTTTTTGTAAGGTTAATCTGCTTTAGGGTTCTTTAATGCTTTATCAAGAAGATCTTTATCTAAAGCCTTATCCCAACGTGCCACAACAATTGTTGCACATGCATTACCCACTAAATTTGTTAAAGCACGGCACTCAGACATAAAGCGGTCAATACCAAGAATTAAAGCCATACCTGCGACAGGAACAGCTGGTACAACCGATAAAGTTGCAGCTAGAGTAATAAAACCTGCACCAGTCACCCCTGCTGCACCTTTAGAACTTACCATTGCGACTAAAAGTAACGCAACTTGTTCACTAATTGATAAATCTACATTACAAGCTTGCGCAATAAATAGAGCCGCCATAGTCATATAGATATTTGTACCATCAAGGTTAAATGAATAACCTGTTGGAATGACTAAACCTACAACTGATTTTTCACAACCTGCTTTTTGCATTTTGTCCATTAAAGATGGCAAAGCTGCTTCAGAAGAACTTGTTCCCAAAACCAACCAAAGTTCATCTTTGATATAACGAATTAAATGAATAATTGAAAAGCCGTTATAACGAGCTACTGCACCTAAAATTACTAGAATAAATAACACAGCAGTAATGTAGAACGTCATGATTAACAGTAATAGATTACCAATTGATTCAATTCCATATGCGCCGATCGTGAAAGCCATTGCACCAAAAGCACCGATTGGAGCAAGCTTCATTAACATACCAACTAAGTAGAAAACTGGAGCTGTTAAGTTATTTAAGAAATCGGTAATTGGACGTGCTCGGTCACCCAAAGCAGCCAACGAAATACCAAATAGTACCGCTACAAATAACACCTGCAAAATCTCGCCACCAGCCAAAGGACTGACCAATGTTTGCGGGATAATATTCATGAAGAAATCGGTAATATTTGTTGCATGCGCCTTTTCAACATAAGTATTTACTTTGTCGTTGACTAAGGTAGCTGGATCAATGTTAAGGCCTTTACCTGGTTGGATAATATTTGCCACGATCATACCAACTACAAGAGCCAAGCTTGAGAAGGTCAGAAAATAGAGCATAGCCTTACCAGTCACACGGCCAACTCGGCTCATGTTTGTCATACTGGCAATACCGGTAACAACAGTTAGAAAGATGACGGGAGCAATAATCATCTTAACAATCTTGATGAATGCATCACCAAGTGGTTTTAAACTCTCGCCAAGTTCTGGGTAAAAATGACCAATTAAAATGCCCAAAATAATTGCAAAAATGACCTGTACATACAAAATTTGGTGAAATTTCTGTTTTTTCTGTACCGTTTCTTGGTCAAGGGTATTGAAATCCATTATCTAAATACCTTTTCGATGGGGATAAAAAAATAAAATATAAAGCAAGCACCACAAGCTGCTTTAACAAGGAAAAGCCATTGTAAAGAATAAAAAACACCCTGTGTTATAAATTTAAAAAATGTCAAATTCAAAAATCATGCGTTAAATTGTATAGAATACTTTTTATTTTTAAGTTTTAAATATCGAAAAAATAGTTAATTTTTTAAATAAGTCATTATTTATATTAAAATTTCATACCATAAAAAGTGATAAAACCCGCCATGAGTACTTGTTTATCTACCTCAAGCCAACCATTTATTAAATAAATGATTTTATATAAAACATATGAATTATAAATTATGAAAATTTATTTTAAAAATAATAAGAAAAATTGATATATAGTTTTTTATAAGAAAAACGACTATTTCTTATTAAATATTTAGACTAGTAGGTTGCTATAAATTAATTAAAATTGGGATAGTTCTTAAATAAACGCTCTAATAAAATATGGACATAATCTAAGCCTAATGCACGATCAGTGAATAAGATTCGAAATAGCATAGGGGCAATGACTGCTTCAATAATTTCTTGATTCGAAATGGTTGGTTCATGACGTAATCTTGCTCGAGCTTGAATAATATCGAGTTGTTGAATAATTAAGGTTTCGCATTGTCGGGCATTCGAAGATTCAGCTGCATATAACACATCACGTAGTAAGACCTGTCCTACTTCAGAAGAATACTCTTCAAAATACTGTTCGACCCATGCGGTAACATCAAGTTGAAATGAACCTAAATCTTTTGGCTCCATATCAGGTTTGAGTTCATTTAGAGCAACATCTGAAAATAACTGATTAATGTCTCCCCAACGGCGATAAATTGTTGAAGGTGTTACTCCTGCCTCATGAGCGATCATGGGTATGGTGATTTGGCTTTGCTCCAATGTTTTTTGAAGCTCTTTGACTGCTTGGTGTACCGCAGTTTGAATTCTTTCACTACGGCCACCTGGTCGTAACCCAGTAACAACTTTTGCCATTAATCAGCTCTACTTCAATAAAAAAATAATTAAAATATTATTTGTATATACAAAATACACTAAAGCTAAGGATTTGCTTTAGTGTAAAAATAATGTATAAAAGCTAAATATTCGCTTTTATGTTATTCATCTTATATGAACAATTCAAGTTCGAAAGTGTCTAGATCTGTTTTTCGACTAGATTCAAAAATTGCGTTGACCTTAAACACCGTCACACTCATGACCTTTATGGCCGCATCCAGCTCTCCCACTCCTCTATATCGCTTGTATCAGCAAGCTTGGCAATTCTCGCCTGTCACATTAACCTTAATTTTTGCAACCTACGCATTTACCTTACTTGCCTCTTTACTCATTATTGGTTCTTTATCTGATTATATTGGACGTCGGCCTGTCATTCTTTCGGCGATTTTTCTGCAAATTGTTTCAATGAGCTTTTTCCTGTTTGCCTCAGATGTTTCTATGCTATTTATTGCTCGTGGTCTGCAAGGTATCGCGACCGGACTTGCCGTTTCTGCTATAGGCGCCGCCATTTTAGATTTCAGTAAGCATCAAGGGTCTCTGATTAATAGTATTGCTCCAATGGTCGGTATGGCAGCTGGTATCTTTATCACTTGTATTATTTTGCAATTCTCAGCTCAACCTTTGCAGCTCGTTTTTGAGCTTTTATGTGTCCTCTTTATATTTCAGCTCATTTTAAGTTTTTTTAACCCTGAAACTGCACAAAAAAGATCGGGCGCACTTGCTTCTTTAAAACCCAACATGGCTATTCCTCACCAAGCGAGAAGTGCTTTATTAAGTATTAGTCCGATTAACATTGCACTTTGGATGGTCAGTGGTTTTTTCTTATCACTTATGCCCTCTTTGCTGGCAAAAATTTTTCAAACCTCTTCTCCATGGTTAAACGGGATTATGTTTATGGCGCTTGCACTCTCAGGTGCAGCAGGCATTTTGACACTTAGAAAATCTACAAATTTTCGTATTTTGCTGACGGGTACCTTATCCATCATTATTGGGGCAACCGTTTTATTTTTAGCGATTAATTTTACAAACGCAGTAGTTTTATTTTTAGGTTCTATTATTACTGGAGTGGGTTTTGGTACCGCTTTTATGGGTGCTATTCGCACAGTAATGCCTCTAGCGTTACCAGAAGAACGTGCTGGTCTGATGGCTGCATTTTTTGTTGAAAGCTATTTGGCTTTTAGTATTCCGGCAATTCTTGCAGGCTACTTTGTGGGTAAAATCGGACTTATGAACAGTGCTAATATTTATATGAGTTTAATTATTAGCCTTGCTCTGATTGCACTTGTAATGATTTTTAAAAATATTAAAAACAAATAATGATTTCAAAAAAGCCTCTATTGAGGCTTTTTAACTTTACTGATCACGCCAAGGTTTTAAGAACCGCTTTACATACTTTTTAAAAGGCCAAGTAAACTGTTTTACAAAACTATTTGGGATTTTATAACCAACCGTTCCATATACACTTGCCAAATGTTTAGGCATATAGACTGTTTTAAAAATAACATCATAGAGGGGGATAAAAGCAGCATAATTTTTATCAATAGCTGGTTTTTCTGAAGAATGATGCCAATGGTGGAATTCTGGTGTTGCAATAATCCAGCGTAAATATGGAAAGCGAAAACGTACATTGGAATGAATAAAAATAGCGTGAAACGAAATAAAAACTAAATAAGCAAAAACAGCTGAAGTATGAAAACCCAATAGGAAAATCGGTAAAGTCGCAATAAAGCGAGTCATCAGTACTTCTATGACATGCAAACGAGAAGATGCTAACCAATCCATATATTCAGTCGAATGATGAATCGCATGAAAGCGCCATAAGAAATTAACTTCATGCATAGCACGGTGCAACCAATACACTGTAAAATCAACCACAATTAGTAGCTCAATAAATTGCAGCCAAATTGGTTGAGCTTGTACATAAGGTACAATCGGGTTATCAGGCAGGTGCGTAATCCAATATTGAATTGGCATAACCGTTAAAAAGCTGAATAGTTGAATCCCAACATGGCTGACCATGAAATATTTCATATCGGTCACCCAGCCCACCCTTAATATTTTTTGTTCAGGATTTTTAGCAAAAAAACCTTCAAGCGGAATAAAAACAAACGCTAGAATGAATAGGGTTAGTACAAAATAATCGATACCTGCATAAAACGGTACACTTGGTAAAACGGGTGCTTCAATTACGCCGCAACCCAAAACTGCTGCCACAAATGAAAAACATAGCCCGTAGAACCCATATCGGTTTTGACGAACAATCGCGCTAAATGCACCAAAACCAGCACTAATCACAATGCCAGTGATCAGACCATAATAGAAAAGATTATAGTGCTTTGCGTAAAGAGGACGAAGTTCTGGTGTCGTTAATACACTGGGAAATAAAAAACATAAAGCACCAAATAAACAAAGTAAGCTGAGTGACATTGAAATAAAGGCGCTGATTTTCCCTAACCCTGCGTTAAGTTCTAAATTTTCAAATTTTGCTCTTAATTGATCGGTCATAATTCGTATCAACAGTTCTTATTGTGTATGCCGCGAATGCTATCAAAATTTAATAATAAATTGGAAAGAACTTTAACTTCTGAGATCAAACCCAATAATCTGAAAATTGAATTTTAAATCTAACTTTCAACACAGATATTAATGGTTTTATAGAATTTAATCATTTTTATGTCTTACTTTAAAAAGTTAATCATTAAAGTCCAATAATATTTACCTCTTAGCATTTCAAACGTTAAGTAGTAAAAGCATTTTTAAAGATAGAAAAGCCTTCAATATGAAAGCTTCTCTTAAAAAATATTGGAATTCTATTGCAAAGTATCTGCTACATACATACGTAACATCTCTCCATCATCATCCTTCACCATAGTTAGAAACTGCCAACCACATTTTTCATAAAATTCAGTATGGTCTGTTATTAAATAAAGTGTTTTGATGCCGTAATTACTTAAGTCTTGACGTACAAAATCTAGAATTTTCTTTGCAATACTTTGATTTCTATACTTTTCTTCCACAAATAAAGCACATAAATTTGGTGTTAAATCCTTACGCTCATGGAAGTCATTATCAATAACTCCTGCACCAGCTATTAAACGATTATTTTCGTCTAAAACGGCATACCATTGTGGAATAACATGCTTTTGCTTAATAGAAATCTGAATACTGTCAAGATAGGCCTCCGCAGGTATTTGCCACTTCTCGGAAAACCAATGGGCAACCTTTTCTTTATACTGAGGGTGATCAGATAACCGTAATATTTGCATAAAATAAACCCATGTTTAAGCAATCTTAAGTTTAAGGGTGAGCTAATGTGTTATTAACTGGCTGTTTGGTTGGACTCTCATAAGTCGTCTCAGCAACTGGTGAAACGCGCCAAATCGTATTGCCCACATCATCTGCGACTAAAATAGCGCCAGAGAAATCTATTTCTACACCAACAGGCCGCCCATAAGCTTTATCTTTATCACTGAGGAATCCAGTCAAAATATCTTGAGGCGGCCCAGATGGTTGACCACTTCTAAATGGCACATACACTACTTTATAACCACTATGCGGTTTACGGTTCCATGAACCATGCTGACCAATCAATGCACCACCACGAAATTGTGGCATGAGTTCGGCTGCGTAAAATGTAAGGCCTAAAGAAGCGGTATGGTTACCCAGTGCATAATCAGGTTTAATTGCACGCGCAACCATTTCAGGATTTTGTGGTTTTACTCGTACATCTACATGTTGACCATAGTAGCTATAAGGCCAACCATAAAAAGCACCATCTTGAACTGACGTCATATAGTCAGGGACTAAATCACTGCCAATTTCATCGCGCTCATTAACAACCGTCCAGAGTTTTCCGCTTTGAGGTTGCCAAGCCATACCATTTGGATTACGCAGTCCCGTTGCAAATGGACGTGACTGACCACTTGCAATATCAAACTCCATAATTTGTGCTCGACCTTTTTCTTGGTCTAGCCCATTTTCAGCAACATTACTGTTAGAACCGACGGTAATATAAAGCTTTGTACCTGCTGGGTTAGCAATTATATTTTTGGTCCAGTGGTGATTTAAAGGTCCTCCCGGTAGGTCCAATACTTTGGTTCCACTTGCTGTAATTTGAGTTTCGTCCTCTTGATAAGGAAAACGCATAAGTGAATCGGTATTGGCGACGTACAGGTTATTACCTACCAGTGCCATACCAAATGGGGAATTCAAATCTTTGAGAAATACGGTTTTTTGATCAGCTACTCCGTCTCCATTGGTGTCTCGAAGCAAACTAATACGGTTAGCACTCGGATGAGATGATCCTGCACGTCTCATCACGAAGGCCATAATTTTTCCTTTAATGCCTTTACTATCATCGGGCTTAGGCGGTGCATCAGTTTCAGCTACCAATACATCACCATTCGGTAAAACATGCATCCACCTTGGGTGCTCAAGCCCCTTAGCAAATGCTTTTACTTTTAATCCTTGAGCAGGAGTTGGCATCTCTCCTTCTGACCAGCCTTTTGCTGGCGCTATATTTACAGTAGGTAATAAACTTGATTTCGGCTCTGGGAGTTTTGGTTCAGGACCGTAACTATCAGTTATTGGATATTGAGACGATGAAGCACACCCTGTAAGTACGACTACAACAGTCGTGCCCAAAGTTGGCAATAAAAAACGGGAAAGCATTTTTTTCTCCATTTAATTTTTATCGTAATAAGAAATAGCGTAATTCATGTCTGCAATTAAACAAGAAGCTTTAATTAGGTCTTTTGTTTATTGCTTGAAAAAAACCTTCTTTATCTTTTGGTGAAATCATCACTGAAGTAATTTCTCCATTTTTCATATAATAAATTTTGAGTCGATCTAATGAGAGCGCTGGAGATGAAAGTGGATTATGAGTAGGTTCTATTTGGGTAATATTATTAATATTAATTTTCCATCGAAATACCAAGCTCTTAATAATTAATGTGTCGTTTTCTACGACATAATAAGTGTTAAAAATTGGAAGCCAAATGATAAAAATAATTAAACTATAAATAATGAGATGCGGAAAATTTGAAGCTAAAGAATAATTATGATTTGCTTCATAAATTTTCATAACGATGATGGCAGTAGTAACAATAAATATTAATAAAAGCCACCAATCAATTTTTGATCTAAATTTCAAAAGTTATTCTCCATTCTAAAATCTCATTTATAAAGGGGCTTCCTATAATTTTTAAGAAAACAATTAAACTAAAAATTAGCTCTAAATGTTAAAGATATAAAATCTCGATCATCTATGGTGCTAAATTCATTAGAACCAAAAAAGTTATTATAGGCAATCTCTGTTGTATATTTTTGTTGGTAAGTCATAGATAACGCGGCACTTACACTCATTTGACCTTCTTGAAAGTTTTGGCTATATCCATAAACGTCATGTCGGAAACTAAGACTTGGAGTAATAACTGTAGAAGGTAAAATATCTTGATAGCTTAATGCGCCACGTAACCGATATCCAAATGACCATTCATTAAAAAATCCATTTTTATTACAAAAACGTTCATTTAAGTTGTCAATTTCTGTATTTGTAAGATGAGCTGTACCATACGGCGTACATTTAAAGTGGCCTGTTTCAGGATTATAAGCACCTGTTGAAAGCTCACTACGGCCAAATGCACCTGTCCGACCTATTCGATGATTACCAATATCTGCGATATGATTTAAGGCAAATTCTGTAGACCATGTCATCGAATTTGCGCCCAAAATATTAAATATGCTGTCAGTTGCTCCGACCGAAAATTGTGTTACAGGTAAACGTACATATCCTTGAATATATTGGCCTAATTCAACAGTTTCCCCTGGAGGGGAAAATGGTGTGCCATCCGATAACACTTGAGCATAGACAATGTCGGTACCGTTTAATTGGAAAGGTTGATTGGGCTTGTGTGTTAGTTCACTGAAAACTGTTGTGGTGCCAACTTTCCCAGTCAGACTTAATCCAAATATTTTGATATTTTCAGGATAGATAGAAAAATAACTCGCGGTATTAAAGTGCTCTGGCCCCGACGCTGTAACAGCCGTTCCATCAAAGTTTGCATTGCGACTATGGTAGTTCGCATAGTAAATACCCAGTTCGACATTATTGAGATTTGATAATGTCTGTTTTAAAGCAATACCATATTGACCATTGTCTTTTGCTTTTCTACTTTCTGCACGTGGAATATAACTACCTAAACGCACTGCAGTATCAGATAACTTATTTCCCCCTCCAGCAATCAGAACTGGTCCGGCGTTTTCGGGCACAAAGTCTGAAATCTCAAAGAAAGTCCCGCTGCCATCAACAACTGAAGGCCTAAATTTAAATTGATAGAATCCTTCTATTTTCAGATTTTTATTAATACTTGTATCGAATGAGAACATTTCGGTTGGAATGATTCTTTCTTTTGCATCACCAGCCGGTCGGTTGATTGCAGCAAAATCAAATGCACTCACCGAATTTAAACCGTTTTGGAAAAACTGAGATTTCCCCCAACTTAAAGTCTGTTTACCCAGTTTTAAGTTTATACGTCCATTGTTAAGTTCAAAATCTTTCCATATATAGGCATTCCATAAATCAATTCCTTTGAACTTTGCAAGCCTTGGCCACGCTGAATCATTAAAGGGCTTAAAGTCTCCTTCTCCTGTCTCATAGGCATAGTCATACCAGTATTTAGTACTGATGACCGCACCTTGTTGTTTTCCATTTAGCTTAACTTCTGTTATGCCTCTAATGATCTGTGAAATGGCATCATATTTACTAAAATTCATGCGCCCATCATCACCATTCACATCAATGCTTGAGCCTTGTTTACCTATTTTATTCGCGTCAGGCCGATAAAGTAATGAAGTCGATGGATCTTGTGTACTCCAACTTGCACCTAAGCTTAATGTCGTTTTTGTATCGAACTTCCAGTCTTTATCAACATCAAAACTAGCTGCACTCGCTTTAGACATGAATAAAATCAGACTTAATGAAACACCTATTTTTTGAATATATAAAATAAGAATGTTTTTTTGATTTAAATATACGTAATGCCCCATCATATTATCTCCCTATAAATATGATTATTCTTATTTATTGCTTATTACTCAAAGCCATCCATTGGCTTTTAAATGGTTTATATAAGCAGGTATTTTTTTCGTACTACGCAGGTTGTTCCACCTGATCTAACTGTTGAATAAATTGCTCAGCTAAGGGCCAATAACCAAAGCCTGATGCAGGGTTTAAATGTCCCACTTCACCTAAATTTACGAGTTGACTACCCCATTTTTCTGCCATATCACTTACAGCTTCATAACGAGCTAAATGGTCATTGGTGCTTGCAACCAAAATGCTGGGGAAAGGTAACTTTTGATGGGGTAAAGGGCTCCATCCTTCTTGATGAAGTACGGCTGGGCTCGGATAATTTGCAGGCCAACTTTCATTTAAATCAGGAGGAGCAGCAAGTAGAGCACCTTGAACTGGTCTTTGATGTTTGGCAGCCCAGTGTATAGTCATCAGAACACCCGCGCTGTGGGCAACTAAAATGACAGGACCTTGTATTTGTTCGAGTTGTTTTTGTATGGAAGCAACTCTATTTTCACAATTGAATTTATTGGTTTGTAGAGGTGGTACGGAGCGAACCTTCGCTAGTCTTGTTTCTAAGATCGTTTGCCAATGCTCGGGAACATGGTCGCGTAACCCCGGAATAATTAAAATCGTTGCTCTGGTTTGTATTTTTTCCATTTTGACGCCTGTGAACTTTGCCATCTAGGATGCACAAGAATTTTTATAAAACTCCATTCACAATAAAGGCTCATTTCAGTTAATGGTGTACATAAGGCGTCACGGACTTTTCATTTGACGACACATCTTTTTAAAATTTCTTAAATTCATTAAAATAATTTTTGTAATTACAATTAAGTTAAGAGAAGAAGTTTCAAATTAAGCGTACTTAACAATTAAGCTCTTAAATAAAAGCTTTTGTAATGTGTATATTTTGGTTATAAGTAAAGATGAGCCATAAGGAATATGGTTGATTAAGAACAAGGAGATAATAAAATGGTACCTCTTGCGCATACCGCCTCTTTAAAAAATTATTTGGCAGTTGCTCAACAATTAGATCTAAACCCCTACCATTTATTATCACGTGTTGGGCTTAGTCAAGCTCAATTGAATGATCTTAAACAACGCATTCCTGTAGATAAAGCCATTACCTTGCTTGAGAACTCAGCCCAAATGAGTAGCTGCGATGTTTTCGGTTTACATATGGCAGAGCAACGCGAAATTGCAGATTTTGGTGAAATTAGCCTTTTACTAAATTATCAGCATACTTTACGAGATGCCTTACAAACGATTGTTCGTTATAGGAATTTACTGAACAACTCACTTGAAATATATATAGAAGAAATTGATGATACGGTGGTTATTCGAGAAGAAGTCGTAACCACAACTTGCGGATATAGTCGTCAAGCCACTGAACTTGCTTTAGGAATTACCCATCGTTTTTGTGCAGCGTTACTGATGCAAAAATGGCGACCATTAAGTGTTCACTTCACCCATAATCCACCAAGCGATTTAACCCTGCATCGACGGATTTTTGGCTGTGCCTTAGAATTTGGAAGTGACTTTAATGGCATTGTTTGTACCGCGGCCGAACTTGATACAACAAATCCTCAAGCAAATCTGGCTATGGCCAACCATGCACAGCGTTATTTAGATATTTTACAGAATAGTAATGAATCAACCATGATTTTTGATATTCGTAAAAGTATTTATCTTCTTTTACCAATGGGTCGCGCTACGATTGATCAAGTCGCTCAAACACATGGTCTTCATGTCCGGACCTTACAGCGTCGCTTAGAAGAAGCACAGACGAGTTTTAGTGATTTAATCAATGAAGTACGTAAAGACCTCGTATTGCGCTATTTAAAAAATCTAAATTATTCACTCGCTCAAGTGTCTGATATTTTAGGTTATTCGATGCCGAGCTCTTTTACGCGTTGGTTCATTAATCAATTTGGGATGTCACCGAATATGTGGCGTAGTCATAACAAATCGCTACTGAATTAAACACGGGTGTATTTAGAGTAAAGAAGATGAATTGATTCAAAACAGCTTTAAATAAAAGAAGAAGTTTTGTGAATAACCCAGAACCTCCTCTAAAGATTTAAAATTAACTTAAAACCAAAAGTGCATTAAGGCTAAAACTAATACCACTAAAAATATGCTTTCACCGACCATGAGAAGAATTGGTTTAATCCCGACAGATGCCAATTCTTTCAACTGAGTTTTCATACCCAAAGCACTAATTGCGATGACTAAAAACCAGCGTGATAAATCGTTTATTCCATTTTGAATCATTACTGGTACCCACCCTGTACTGTTAATACAAGCCAGTATTAAAAAGCCAACTGCAAACCAAGGTAGTAATGGTGGACGCTCCCCCATTGTATCTGCACCTTGCATGCGGGTAATCATTGCTGCACAAACAATCACTGGAAGTAACATTGCTACACGCATCAGTTTAACTACAGTCGCAGTATCACCTGTTTCGGTAGACATGCTATAACCAGCTCCCACCACTTGCGCTACATCATGAATGGTAGCGCCAAGAAACACACCCGCAGCTTGTGGCGATAACTCTAACCACTTCGCAATCATTGGATAGACAATCATTGCTAATGTTGAAAGTGCAGAGACCCCAATGACTGTAAACAAGGTCGCTTTTTCTTTTTGGGGATGATTCGGAAAGGCAGCTGACAATGCTAGCGCAGCTGAAGCACCACAAATTGCGGTTGATCCACCGGTCAACATACCAAATAGTCTTTGGAAACCTAAAATTTTAGCAGCAATCACTGAAACGGCGATTGTTACAATAACCAGAGTTATGACTAAGGCTACAGGCTGCCACCCTAGTGCAGTGATTTGTCCTAAAGTTATACGCATGCCGAGTAAGGCAATACCCATTCGAAGCACAGTACGTGCGGTGAATTCAATACCTGCCTTACATTTACTTTCGGCTGCTAAAAAATTTAGACTCATACCTAGCAGTAAGGCAAATAACATGACTGGGGCACCATAGTGCTCAGATAAAAAACAGGCAGCCGCAGCAACGACTGAACTGACCACAAAACCCGGTGCTAATTCTCGTGTGCGCTGGGTAAAATTTTTCAAAACTAAGCTAGCCATGATTTTCACCAGAACCCATCACAATAAATACTTTTTCCTCAATCACTTCTACGGGATAGGTTGCAACTTTGAGCTGAGAAGAATTAACTAAACAGCCATTTGTTAAATCAAAGCGTAGACCATGGGCACAGCACTGAATTACTCGTCCTTCTAAACGTCCGCTAAATAGCGATGCGCCCTGATGAGGACAACTGTCATCGATTGCATAAAATTGAGTCGCAATATTAAATAGCGCAAGAGTTTTATCTCCGACTTTAAAAAAAGCCCGTTCGCCTGAATTCGGTATTTTGTCTAGAGGTACTTCAAATCGAGTAGTCACATTAATTCTCCCTGAACAACAAGTGCCTCATGCATCGCTTGATAAAGTGCATCTGCTGATTGCGCTCCAACTAATGCAGAGGCCCGATCAAAAATAAAGTAAGGCACACCATTACCTCCTGTACTTGCAGAGATAAAATCTTGATGATCTTGAATAAGTAAATTTTTGATTAGCTCAGGTGGGAAGCCACAACGTTTCGCGATTTTGTATAAAGTGGTGGTATTTCCGATGTCTAAGCCATCATAAAAGTATGCGGCAAAGAGCTGTTCTAACAGCATATTGCACTGCTCAGGAGTACCGATCTTTAAAGCTTTATCAAATAAACGATGAGCTTTAGCCGTGTTTGGAATGCGCTTAATTTGTTCAAAATCGATTTTGAGGCCAACCTTATTTGCGGCTTTATTGACTTGTTCTTGTCTCATACGAACTGCTGTCAAGCTACCTAATCTTTTCAAATAGAATGTTTGAAAAGGTACGCCTTCAGCTGCTAAGTCTGGTATGAGCTGAACACCTCGCCAATGCACGACAACTTTGACGCTAGGGTGAAGCTGATAAAATCTATTTATAGCGATCAGTAACTGATGTTTGCCGATCAAACACCAAGGACAAATAAAGTCAAAAAATACATCAATATGTAATTGCCGAATCATCATTTGTTATTCATCCCGCATTTTTGTATTTGGTTATCTGAATGATTTTTCAGTTCAGTTATTCCTTGCTGCTCAAAGCGGGCCATATCTTTGTGGTAATGGCTTTTGGCATAAAAAAATACGGCTGCAGCTGCAATACTGACCAATGGCATCAGTTGAAATGCACTGTGTAAACCAATCACATCAGATATTCTGCCGACGACCAGAGGACCAAGAGCTAAGCCAAGAAAATTATTAGCCAAGGTGAGCGTTGCAAACGCAGAGCCATGAACTGAGTTATGTGTGAGATTGGCCACCATGGCACTGGATGGACCATTGGTTCCTAAGGCAATAAACATTCCAAGGCAAATTAGAAGTAACTGGCTGCGTCCCGCAGGCACAGCAAAAGCAATTAATAAAAGCACACAACTAACCAAGCAGTATGTAATGGCTAAACTGACCTTACGATCAGGACAGTTACGACCCAAATAATCACACAACATGCCGCATAGAATTGTGCCTACAGCGCTACACAGCACAATAACTGCTGCCATTACACCGGCCTTGTCGGTACTCATGCCGTAATATCGATTGAGATAACTCGGCATCCAGACAATCACCGTTCCACCGACAAATAACTGCAAGCCACTACCAATGTAAGTAGCAATGACTGAACGACTTGAATATAAAGTTTTTAAAGGACTTTGAATGTGCCTAGTTTTGCTACGATTTTTATTTTGATGTGAAGACGCTATTCTTTTTTCTTTGACTAGAACCGGATATAGAAAAGCTAAAATTAGGCCAAATAAGGCTATGGCGCCAAAAGCCCAACGCCAGCCAAAGTGCTGTGCCAGAACACCACCTAGAGCCATACCCAAAAATGAACCGAATACGCCACCAGCCATAAAAGCACTAGCAAGTGTCGCACGCATTTCTCTTGGAAAAACAGCAACAACCACTGCGATACCAACACTGCCATAGGCCGCCTCACCCACACCAACCATAAAACGAGCAATAAACATTTGCTCATAGTTTTCAGCCAGTGCACACCCTAAAGTCGCCAAACTCCATAATGCCGCCATAATGGCCAAGCTTTTAACTCGTCCAAAACGGTCTGCTAATAAAGATAACGGCAGAGTCAATAAACCTACCATTAAGGCGACAATGCCACTGAGCAAACCTAGCTGGCTGTCACTGAGTAACCATTCAGTTTTGAGCAACGGAAAGACTGCGTTTAATACTTGCCGTGACATGTAATCTGAAATGAGTAAACCAAAAGTTAAAGCAAAAACAAGCCATGCATAACGACGAGGTATACTGATTGACGTATCAACATCGCTCATCTGATCTGAATACTGATGCGCATTCATAAGACCTCCTTGTATTTTTTATAATTTCTATTGAGCGAGTGCAGCATTACATCTTTAAACTCAAAGCAAATAAGCTGCACTACAATTGAGGTCTAAATTCCATTAGACCTTGTCAAATTATTTACGCTGAGGAACGCCTTTTTGCCCAGCTTGACGGTTGGGTGCCATACCATTTGCTAGCAAGGTTTCTTCGATACTGTTGTATTGCACCCCAATGCGGTAAATTTCACGAGCTTCTTTTCCTGATGCAATTTCACGACCTAATTCATGGGCAATCCGAACGGTTTGCTTAATTTGCTCTACAGAGGAAAAACGGCGTCCGTGATGATCAATAATCGTATCTTCGTTACCTACACGAGCATGTAACCCCATTGCCATCGACATGGTGTTAAAAGGTAATACATTTTTGAGCAGAGATTCGGATGTCAAAGTACACCCATCAGGTACGCGATGAATAAAATTAAAGAAATTAAATGGGTTTGGACCATCAAAACCACCACCAATTCCAATCCAAGTTAAGTTTAACGGCCCCATATACAACCCTTTACGCACCATACGTTCTAGGGTTTCAAGACCATGCATTCCCGTTAACTGAAAGTGTGGTTGAATATTGTTTTTATACAAGCGCTTAATATGTTCAGTTACCCATGCTGGACCAGCTGGCACGGTCATCTCAGCATAGGCTGCCTGAGTCGCTGGATGTGCCAATGAAGTCCCTTCTAAATATTCAGGATAGAGCAATTCCATAATATTCATTTGGGTGGTGTTAATAGCTACCGTGACCTGATCAGGTTTTGGTGTAAGTTCGGCTAACATATGTCGAGTGTCATCACTTAGCCATAGTGCCGCCTCACCTTCACTCTCTGGTGCAAATGAAATCGAACCACCCACCTGAATAATCATGTCAGGCACAGCTTCACGAACACCTGCGATGAGTTCATTAAATTTTGAGAGACGTTTAGAGCCTTTGCCATCAAGCTCACGGACATGTAAATGCAGCACCGTAGCGCCCGCTTCATAACACTCGACCGCTTTTTGTATTTGCTCATCCATGGTCACAGGAATATCTTCGGGAAAGTCTTCCGGCATCCATTCCGGTCCATACGGCGCAACGGTAATGACTACTTTTTCCATATTTTCTGGGTGCAAAGAATCGTCAAAGAATTGCATATGCATCTCCTTATATATTTTATGAATTTTCAATCAGATAGAATTTTTTAATCTGTAGATTTAATAGGTTACGTCACCAATAATGCCGGCCCGTTCCATTTTCCGATGACATGGCGGATAGTCCATCACGGCATAGTGTTGTGTACTGCGGTTATCCCAGATTGCAATACTGTTAGGCTTCCAACGCCAGCGCACTTGAAACTCTGGAATATAGGCTTGAGAAATTAAGTAACATAGTAGTTCAGCTGCGCCCGGATTGGCATCTTGTCCAAATCTGACTCGCTCTTTGGTGTGATAGTTACTGAAATGGGTGGTAAACGCGTTGACGTATAAAATTTTCTCGCCCGTTTCAGGATGAGTACGTACCACTGGATGCTCTGCATCGGGAAACTTTTCTTTTAATTCCAAACGCTTCTCAAGTGGCAACGCAGCGCCAAAACTCGCTTCTATGCTGTGGTACGCACGTAAGTCTGCAATCTTATCCTTAATATCTTCAGGTAAAGATTCATAGGCCATGACCATATTTGTCCACATTGTATCGCCACCTACAGGTGGACATTCAACACAATGCAGCACACATCCCATAGGTGGGGCCTTGCGCCAGCTTGCATCGCTATGCCAAGAATTTTCATAACGATCAACTGGACTTTCGGGGCTTTTATAAATCTGCAATAAACCAGGATGATCAGGATGGCTCCTGACCGCTGGATGAGCTTCTAATTGCCCGAATTTTTCTGCAAATGCGACATGATCCTGACGGGTTAAATGCTGATCTCGTAAAAACAAAACACGATGTTTAAGCAGTTGGGTACGAATTTCAGAAAATAAACCATCGTCGTAAATTGCATCAGACAGTTTTATGCCACTTAACTCTGCACCAATA
The DNA here is from genome assembly GCF_035615195.1 of Acinetobacter sp. IK31. NCBI lineage: Bacteria > Pseudomonadati > Pseudomonadota > Gammaproteobacteria > Moraxellales > Moraxellaceae > Acinetobacter > Acinetobacter sp. IK31. Next base: position 181,506 of record NZ_JANBOB010000011.1, read on the forward strand.
TTGCAAGTTAGCTGTTCAATTTGCATAAGAAATCCCTTCAAATTACAAAAATTGATGAACCTATTGTTTTACGTGCTTCTAAATCACGATGAGCTTGCACGGCATCCTTTAGCTCATAGCGCTGATTAATTTCAATTTTGATTCGTCTATGTCGAACATGATCAAATAATTCATTTGCCAGTTCTTTTTTCTCGGCAGGATCTACAATGTAATCGGCTAAAGCCGGACGTGTCACAAATAGCGAACCTTTCACGGCAAGTAATACCGGATCAAAAGCGGGAATTGGACCCGAAGCCGTACCTACGCAGACCAGCAAACCACGGCGTTTTAGGGAGTCTAATGAGCTCATGAAAGTGGCTTGACCGACACTATCGAAAACGACATTTACACCAACGCCACCTGTTAACTCGCGTACACGTTCGGCAACATTTTCATGGCTATAATTAATGACATGATCACAACCATGAGCTCGAGCTACGGCAGCTTTTTCTTCTGAAGAGGTTGTGCCAATAACAGTCAAGCCAAGTAATTTAGCCCACTGAGAAACAATCAACCCAACACCGCCTGCAGCTGCATGCAATAAAATTGAATCGCCAGCTTTAAAGTCATAAATACGGCGCATTAGATAAGCAGCGGTCAATCCTCTCATGGTCATGGCTGCCGCTGTTTCACAAGAAATTTCTTCGGGTAATTTAATCAGCGCATCTGCTGAAATTAAACGGTGGGTGCTATATGCACCTAAAGTATTTAAAAAACCTGTATAAGTGACCCGATCACCCACTTTAAGCTGAGTGACCCCTTCACCTAAAGCTTCGACAACACCAGAAGCCTCGACACCCATGCCATTAGGCATTGGAATTTTATATATTCCATTACGAAAATATGTATCGGCATAATTTAAACCGACTGCCACATGGCGTAGGCGTACTTCTCCAGCTTTTGGGTCTCCTACTTCTACATCTTCATAGCGCATTACTTCAGGCGTTCCTGTTCCATAGAAACGTATAGCTTTCGTCAACGTCATGTCCTATCCCATATTTTGGTTTTTTATTAAGTGCCTATAACAGCAATAACTCAAACTACAATAAGTAGGATATGTGCCACTTTACATTTGACGACACAGGCTTAACGATTAATGACAAAGGATATTTGAAATATTGCTAAAGAATATTCCCAGCAGTCATGCGTAGATTGGCGCTTTTAGACTTTTTATTTTCGTTTAAGCTAAAACTCACTGCCTCTTTTGCATGAATGGTAGTTGTATCAAATAAAGGAACCGAGAATTTAAGCTCACCAATCAACATACAAATTTCGGTACACCCCAAAATAATTCCTTTGGCTCCTTCAGCTATAAGCTGCTCTACAATAGTCTCGTATTTTTGTCTTGAATTTGGGTTTATCACACCTAAACAAAGTTCTTCATAAATAATACGATGTACTATCTTTCGGTCGGCTTCATTTGGAATCATCACGTCAATTCCATGCTCCTGTAGTCGAGCCTTATAAAAATCTTGCTCCATTGTAAAAGCTGTTCCCAACAGTGCGACTTTACCAATGTTTTGACTCACAATTTCTTTTGCCGTTGCATCAGCGATGTGTAAGAAAGGAACCATAATAGCATCCTCAATCTGCGATGCAATTTTATGCATGGTGTTCGTACACACCAAAATACACTCTGCCCCTGCTTTTTCTAAATTTTGTGCTTGCTCAGCTAAATATGCACCAGCTTCTTGCCATAAACCCTTCGCTTGCAAGGCTGCGATTTCTTCAAAATCCACACTATTAATAATTACTTTAGCAGAATGTAATTTTCCTAATTTACCGTGAACCATTTTATTAATTTGTTGATAATAAAGCGCTGTAGATTCCCAACTCATTCCACCTAATAAACCAATTGTTTTCATTATTGAATCCTTCTATTTATTCAAAACTTATCTATATCTCTTATGAGTAAAGCGCAGCTAGAATAAAATTGCTTTCTTTTAATTTCTATCTTATAAACCACATAAAATATGTTCTTAAACTTTATAGTCGATTAAAAAATAACATGGATATTGATATATTTAATGATAATTACGAATACATGGGTGTTGTTAATAAAAAATTAGCGCATCAATTGGGACTATGGCATAGGGTTTTTACTTGCCTTGTATACAACCCATCAACTCAATATGTTTATTTTCAGCTAAAAAATTCTGATAACTATACTTTCGACAGAAAAAGTTTTCTTGATATCTCTGTAGGCGGCCACTATGAGGCAGGTGAAACCATTGAAGATGGCATAAGAGAATGCCAAGAAGAATTAGGAATTGATGTGAGATTTAATCAATTAATTTCTATTGGAATTCGGCAAACGGCTTGCCATATAGCAGAAAATTACATTGCGAATGAATTTCAACATATCTTTTTATTGCCTTTAAATATTGATTTATCCGAGCTCAAGCCGAAAGATAATGAGATCGTAGGATTTGTAGAAGCTCCAATAAATGATTGTATTGATTTACTTCAACAAAAAACAAATTCTATTCAAATAAAAAAGAGTATGAGAGTTAAAGAAAACTTATGGGAAATAAGTGCCGATGTTATTACGTTAGAGAGTTTTCCTCCAAATTATCTAGCTCTTGATAAGATAATTGAAAGATTGCTCATCGCGGCTATGAGACAGATTTCTGGTGAAAACATAAACTATATTTATTGGTGAAATAAGGCTGAATTAATAAAGGAAGTTGCCTCTTGCTTATACATTTCATTGGTCCAGGTGGAGCTGGAAAAACAAGTCTTGCTAAACAATTTGCTATAGATTTCGGTGCTATTTATTATGATTTAGATGAGCACTTTATGCTTAAAATAGGAGATATTTCTCAATTTATAACTAAATATAGTTATAAAGAATATGCTATTAAAAACATTGAGTTATATAGAAGTCTAATAACAACTATAAACCCTGATCTTATAAACATAATTATATGTTCATCAGGATTTATGACTTACCCAAATGAACTTATGGATAGTTATCATGAGATCAAAGCTCAGATTGAAGAAAGTTCTTTGACCTTTTTACTTTTACCTTCTTTCGAGCTTGAAATTTGCGTGAAGGAAATTGTAAGAAGACAACTACAAAGAGAATATTTAAATTGCTCTTCATGGAGTGAAGAAAAGAAAATTAGAAACAGATTTCCTTTATATATAAACTTAAAATGCCAAAGGTTTTTAACAAATGAAGAACCTTCAAAAATAGCATTTGAGCTATCCAAAAAAATCTTTATAGATAAAAATACTTTTCAAACCATTTAATAAGAACACTATGTTAGAGACAGATCGCTTAATTTTAAAACCATTCCTCGATAAAGACTTATCCATCATGATTGAGATGTTTCAAAACAAAGATTTTATGGCCTTTTCGCCTTACGGTGCTTTGTCTACTGAAGCTGCAACTCGTCGATTTTTAGAAATTTTAGAACATTATAAAAATTACAATTTTGGCAAAATGGCTATCATCTTAAAAGAAACACACAGAATTATTGGTTATTGTGGTTTTGAAACGTGTGAAGTTAATGGTCAAACGGAAGCTGAACTAGGTTTTAGGCTTATTAAAAGTGAACGAAATAAAGGCTATATTGTTGAAGCTTCACTTAAGTTACTAGAAGACATGAAAAATCGAAACTTTAAGCATGTTATCGCTTTCTCAGAAGAAAATAATTTGCCCGCCCACAACCTATTAAATAAACTCGGTTTTATAAAAGTGAATTCGTCTAACTTCTTAAATATGGATGTTATCTTTTTCAGGAAAGAACTGTAAATTTTTAAAGCATTATTTCAAAAATATTTTGAGAGAGATGATATCTAACCCTTTCTAAAAAACCAGCCTCTAAACGTCAATCTAAAAACATAAGAATTCACGCAAACTTCACGACCAGCTCTTTAATTTAATCTTATAAAGTTGGCTCGGATATAGACATGAAAATTATAACCACAGCCCTAGGGCTGATTACCTTGGTAGGTTTAACAGCGTGTAAAAGTGTGCCTAGCTACTCAGGTGACTACGGCAAAGCTGAACAAAAAATTAATGGAATAATATTAAATGACGAAGAGGCGTTAGATATCGGTAATCGTTTTGTTGCCGCATTTAATACACTTGGCACCCCTTCTTTTGTAAACAATGCAGGTAGTCTCTATGCTGATCAGCTTTATATTAACGACACACTCTCGCAGTTCTCTCAGAAAACAGATCTGATCAAACATTTTGAAGGCATGAATGCCAGAGTAAGTAATGTCACTGTAAAACTCATTAGTGCAACTCACCATCAAGATACAGCCTATATCCATTGGTACATGACCTATGACTTTAAAATGTTAGGTCGTTCAAAAACCATGGCTTCTTATGGAATTAGTCAAATTAAGATTAATGATCAGCAAAAAATTATTTTCCAGCAAGATTATTGGGATCCGGCGAATGGTCTCTACCGTTCTTTACCAATCTTTGGAGGAGTCTATAAATGGATATTGCCGTTCAAAAAAGTCGAGTCTTAATATTTCTGGGAATCTTGATCGTATCTCAAGCGAATGCGGCTGAACTGAAAAAATGCAGTTCAGCACCTTTAATGGTCACGAGTAAAAAGGTGGGAAATGTCAGTTACTTTGCTGAAGATTGCTTAAAAAATTGGCAGAGTCAAAGCATCAAAATGGACTTTAGCTATAACCTCGATATTCCCGAGTGGGCATTTAAGCGCGCAGCAACCCATTATTTAAAGAAAAATATTAGTGGATTTGATGCAAAATCTCCGCTTAATCATATTAATGAACTTTATAGACCCATCAAAAATGGAGACTTATATAGTTTGTATTACCAGCAAGAAAATCAAAAACTGGAACTAAAATTAAACCAGAAGCTACTCGGTTCTTTAAACAATCCGAATGCAAATCAATATTTTAAAATCTGGTTTGGTAGCGAACCATTTAATGCTAAATTGAAACAACAATTATTAAATTAATGGCTTAATAAAATCTTATGGGTAATCATTTTATCCTCATGGTTGAGGACCATTTTGAACTTGCAGCAACCGTCTGCGAATTTCTTGAAGTGCATGGTTATATCATCGATCATGCGCGTAATTTAGATGCTGCACGGACTTTTCTCAAATCGCAGCATTATCATCTTTTGCTGCTCGATATAAACTTACCGGACGGCTCAGGTTATGACCTATGTAACTGGCTCCGCACCGAACAAGGTGTTGATATTCCTGTCCTTATGCTGACAGCAAGAGATACTTTAGATGACAAACTTAAAGGCTTTACCGCTGGAACAGATGATTATTTGGTTAAACCCTTTGATTTTAATGAATTAGTGATGCGGATTCGTGCATTAATTAAAAGAGCAGCTGGCGAAGTTACTCACCATAAAATTCAGATTCATGACTTAATTCTTGATAGCGCAACCCAAACAGTTATTCGTGCCGGAAATAATATCGAATTGCCGCCTATTCAATTTAAATTATTAAAAATTTTGATGCGTCAATCTCCAAAAGTGGTGACCAAACAAGAACTGATGATGGAGTTATGGGGCGATGAAGAACCTGAAAGTGATGCATTACGCAGTCACATATATAACTTAAGAAAAATGGTTGATAAACCTTTTGACCCTAAGCTATTACATACAGTGGCAGGCGTCGGTTTAAAAATTGCTTTAGACAGTTCTGTAAGTTAGCTCAAATAGACCACAACAATTAAACCTGTTGCCTGTTCTAAGTCCAACTCAGGATGAGTAGCTAAATAGTACTGCCGATCAAACAACTCCACTCGCCATCCTAATTGTTTGCAAAGCTTTTGCACCAATTGCAAACCAATTCCATGGCCTTTAGCCTTTAAAGAGAGTTGTGAATCGCTGAGCTCTTGAACCTTAACATCGTTAGGTAAAGAAATTCCAATTCCATTATCCGCAATAATCAGGCTGTTTTTTTGTTGAATAATATCGATTTGTGAGCCTTGAGAATAGTTCAATGCATTACGTAAAATATTGCTTAAAACCATTTTAGTCATAGAAGGATATAACCAGCGCGGCTGTTCAGAAAGGTCGGGTTGAATATGAATATGTATTCCCTTACTCTCACTCACTGCTTGTAAACTTTCGACTAAATCCTTCACAATTCTAGATAAAAAATTCTTCTCAGACGGTAAGCTTTTTACTGTATTACGTGCAATCGCCAATAAGGTATCGACTAATAACTGCATATCCTCAATCGTATTATGAAGACGAACTAAGGCTTTATCATCTCCATATCTAGCCTGACAAAGTTGCACATTACCCTTCAAAATAGTGAGTGGAGTACGCAGCTCATGGCTCACATCTCCCGTAAACTCCCTTTCGCGTCGAATAAAATCACTTAAAACTTGATGATATTTTTCCAAGGCTTGCTTGAGATATTCTGCTTCCATGTTGCCATTGGTATTAATATCTTTAAAAGGAGATGCTTGGGTATCTTGATGTGCCCAATCGATATTTTCCAAAGCATTTGCCAAACGTGTAATTGGGGAAAAATAGCGTCTGGCTTTTCGATTTGACCACCATAAAAAGCTATATAGCACAGACAAACTAAACATGAGCGGAGCCAATCCAAATAACCAGATCAGCTTATTGACATTGCTCTCGCCAAATACCAACAGAACATGCTGACCATTACGCTCACCATAGACCGTCATACGCTCTTTTCCATCAACAAAGATTCGATGTACCCCACTCTCTAAATGCATGCCCCGAAATGGTTGAGGTGCGACCTGTGTATTCCACCGATATCCATATAAATTTTTCGTATCCGGTAAATCTGCATTTGGGTAACGTTCTATGCGTAACCAGTAATGCTCCATTTCCTGTTCTAAAGCTGTTTTAAGTAAAGAGCCTTTAATGACCCATGCACTACAAGCCAACCCGACCACGATCGATAATGCAATCAGACCAATCTGCAACCAATAATATCGATTGAACATTTTGGCTAATGGATGACTAGATTTGCCATCATGTCGAGTTCTTATCATATCTTTATCGCCGAGGTAGGCTCTAGAAATTACAATGATCTCTTTCTAAATAAAAAGTGACCAATGACCCATTCTTGTCCTTGCTCAAAACCAAACAGCTCAGCACAAGCCATGAAGAAAATACGCCAACGTTGCCACCAAATATTAGCATCTTTTCCATAGATTTTTTTAAACAGAGGCTTCAATTCAACTTCTTGATTATCCATATTATCAAGCCAAGCATTTGCGGTTCTCATATAGTGCTCACCCGACCACTGCCACTGTTGAGCCAATTCTAAATGCTCTTGGAAATGCAAAAAAGTTGACGTCGCAGGCATTAAACCGCCAGTAAAGAAATACTTGGACATCCAATCATAATCTGATTTTACTTCAAAAGGATAATGTAAAAAGCGATGGCAAAAAATATGACACCAAAGTAGCCCATCTGCCTTCAACCATCCCTGAATTTTCTCAAAAAGACGTTGATAGTTACGAACGTGTTCAAACATTTCAACCGATACAACCCGATCAAACTGATCTTGGTCTAATTCGAGCACATTCACATCACATGTGAGCACTTCAAGATTCGTTAAACCCTTCAACTTTGCTTGCCCAAGAATATGCTTTTTCTGGGTTGCAGAGTTTGAAACAGCAGTAATCTGTGAGCGCGGATAGTTTTCTGCCATCCATAATGTTAGAGAACCCCATCCACAGCCTAGCTCTAAAATATGTTGGCCGTTTTTAAGTTGTGCTCTTTCACAGTAAAGCTGAAGTGCGAGCTCTTCTGCTTGATCTAAAGTTGTTGTTTTAGTCGGAAAATAGCAAGCACTATATTTGAGTCTTTTTCCAAGCACTGCCTGAAAAAACTCAGTCGGCAATTCATAGTGCTGCTCATTTGCCTTGTCCGTTTCAACGGCGATTTCGCTCCGTTTCAGCATATTAAGCACATCCATATACCGCTGTGCCCCTTGTTCAGGGTCATAACGCCCTTCTTGAATTAAGCGCTTTTTGCTTAAAGCACGGATTGCTGCCCGAATTGCATGATCTGGAATCACACCACTTTCAACAATTTTTAAAGACTGATGAACAATAAAATCCATATGCGCACCTATTTTTTGGGTTTTCGCGGAATAAACATTGATGTTTTTTGTTGATAATCAAGATAGTTTTGACCGCGGCTTTTAATTGCTTGTTTTTCACTAAATGGAATACCCGTGACGTAGTATAAAAATAGCCACATCAGTAACGGATAAATCCACAATAAATACTGGCCCGCAGCTAAACCAATGATTGGATAGGCAAACCAGTGTAACCATTCAAAAAAATAATTTGGGTGACGTGAATAACGCCATAAACCCTGATCCATCGTTTTGCCATGATGTTCTGGATTTAATTTAAATCGGTATAACTGCTGATCAGCGAGCTGCTCTCCAATAAAGGCAATCACCATGATGACAGCAGCAATCACTAAAGCGATTTTATATCCGCCACTCCATGTAGTTGCCTCTACATTGAGTAGCGTCCACATCGGAAAAAAGAACAAAAGCACCAAAAGGGTTTGAAAGATAAAAAATAAGAAGAAGCCAAAGTGCTGGAACTTACCCATCGACTTACGCATGTTCGCGTAACGACCATCTTCTTTTTGTTCAGATTGATAACGTCTTAAAAGATGCCAAAATAATCTTAAAAACCATAAGCCGCTAAAAATACCGACAAAAAGTCGCACTTCAACTGGAACAACTGAAATGAGTAAAGAAGACACAATAATGTTTACTGCCAGACAGAAACTCCATGCGGCATCTACAATTCCAGCTCGACCATTTGCAGTGGCAAGTAGCCAGCTCAGCAACATGATCATTAAATCTAGAATCAGTAAATTCCAAAACATGAGCAGTCTCCTTGCTTGATGTGTTCGAGTTAGTAATTGCTACTTTCAAACAACAAGTGAACATTGCTTATCACGCCTTCTTTAAAACCACCCTCGCAATAACATAAATAGAAATCCCACATGCGAATGAAGTTTTCATCGAAACCCAGAGCCAATACTTCCTCCCGTGCGATTAAAAACCGTGCTCGCCAGTGATGAATTGTTTTTGCATAACTTAAACCGATGTCATTTAAATGCTTTAACCTTAAACCGCTTTCAGAGGCGGTTTGAGTCAATACACTCACGCTAGGAATAAAGCTACCAGGGAAAATATAACGCTTAATATAATCGACTGTATTTAATGCTTTTTTATAACGGAAATCTTCAATGGTAATGGCCTGAATAAATGCCAAACCTTTCGGTTTTAACAGTGCTTTGCACTGATCAAAATATGTTGATAAATATTGCGCACCTACGGCCTCAACCATTTCAATTGAAACCAACTTATCGAACTTTCCTTCGAGCAAGCGATAGTCATTTAATTGCACATCAATTCGATGTGCCAACCCAGCTTCACTTACACGAGTAACGGCTTCATCGTATTGAGCTTGTGAAATGGTAATGGTGGTCACTCTACAGCCATAATGTTGGGCTGCATAAATGGCAAAACCGCCCCAACCGCTTCCAATTTCAACCAAATGATCCATTGGTTTTAAATCTAACTTTTTACAGATGAGCTCTTTTTTAAAATCAGATGCGTCTTCGAGTGACATGTTTTCACTTTCAAAAACGGCGCTCGAATACATTAACGACGGGTCTAAAAATAATTTAAAAAAGTCATTACTTAAGTCATAGTGCTCAGCAATATTTTTACGGCTCCCGCTTATAGAGTTTTTTCTATTTTTATACCAACCCTTCAGAAAAAACTGGCTCGCCTGTGCAATAACATTCTGGTTAAACTGGTCTAATACATCTCGATTACGTGCCAATATCTGAACCAACTCTACAAGTTGTTCGCTGCTCCAATCACCACGGATATAGCCTTCAGCTGCTCCTAACACACCATTTTTTAAAATGAGATCCATCAGCAAAGGATTGCGAACTTCAATCACAGCATGTAAGTCTGAAACCTCGCCAACCGTACCACTCCACGCGCCCTGAAAAGTGATCTGTCCATGACGTAGTTTGAGAAGACTCTTGAGCAGTAACGGTAGTGAGTCATCTTCACCATAAAGAAATGTTTTTATCATGTCTTATCTACCTTGATCTTTTTAGGATGACGATAAAATGGAACTTTTTTTCGCCACAACTTAAATGCCTCTAAATATATTGAAAACAACATTTTAAAAGGGGCTAGGCTGTTCATAAGAGCATATCGATACTGCTGTGAAGGAAATGTGATGGGCACAAGTTCAAACCGCATAGTTACATCAAACACTTGTTTTTGTTCTTCAAAGAGCTGCATATGAATGACATTTTGCTGGTCTGAAAAACTAAATCGCCAGTGGTAAGTCAACTGCATGGGCATAAACGGCGAGACATGAAATGATTTTTCAAAGTTAAAATCAAAGCTTTCATAACCACCTACATGGCTGTGTTGATTCATACAGTTGTGTATGTAAACTTTTCGTTCATTCCAAGGGGTATTGGTGATTTCACTAAGAATAAATAGCGGTTTTCCTGCTTTATTTAAAACAAAATAAAAGACGACCGAATTAAACCGAAAACCCAAACAACGAGGTAAAGCCAATACTCTGATTTGCCAGTCTGGTCTAAGATGTAAGTTGTTATTTTGCAGTATCGCTTTTTCTACTTTTTCCTTTATAGAACCGTGATACATATTTAAAAAATCATTTTTGGATAGTTCTAAGACATTCCAATGATCGGTTGACCAAAGTGAGCAATCTTTTGCAATCTCATTTAATTGATCTGGATCGAACCATAAGTAATTTAAGGTCGATGTGAATTGATGCTGTTTGGGGCTATAGCGTCGGTGACGAATAAGTGTAGGAGCTATAGCTAGTTTATTTAATAACATTTGAAAAGCTCCTTACCTATTTCTATAAGTGTAAAATTTGCTCTACAACACGTGCTGCACTGCGGGCACCATCCTCATGGAAACCCCAGCCCCAATACGCTCCACAAAATGAAGTTCTGTTTTGTCCGTTAATTTCTTGCCAACGAGATTGAGTTTGAATCGCTTTAGTATCAAACACAGGATGACGATATTGGCGTTCAACCAAGATGTCTTCGGCTTTAATTTTCATATTCGGATTTAAAGTAGAAAAAACTTGAGTATTGCAGGGTAAATTCTGCAAATTATTCATCCAGTAGGTAAAACCATAATGTATGTCGGACTCATTGCTTTGAACTTGCGATGTTGGCGTTACATGTACATGCCAACTTGCCCACTGCAAACGACTTTTAGGCATAATTGAAGTGTCACGGTGAACCACCATGTGATTATCTTGATAGCTAAATTGACTTAGTATTTCTCGTTCAAGCGATGAAGCATCTTTAATTAAACTTAGGCTATCGTCCGCATGGCTTGCGAAAATCACCCAGTCATATTCGGCTTGCCCTTCAGTCGTTTCGATAAACACGGCTTCTTGTGAACGGCTCACACCTTTTACTTCTGCAAATTTCCACTCAATGGATGGACAGTTTTGTTGAATAGCATGTATATAACTTGCTGAACCGTGTTTAACCGTTTGCCATTGCGGCCTCTCTTTTAGCTGTAGCATGCGGTGATGCTGAAAAAAGCTCACGACAAATCGATATGGAATTTGCCCTACCTGCTCAACCGGAGCCGACCATAATGCCCCGCACATCGGATAAAGATGCTCATAACGGAACTCATGGCTATATTTGTGTAGGTCTAAATAGTCTTCAATAGATAAATTAGGGTCAAAATCTGTTACATCAATATTTTTATTATCATCATAAAAACGTAGCAAATCTGAGAGCATTTGCAGAAATTTTCGATTTAAAAAGTTCTGCGGACGGGCAAAGAGCGACCATTTTTTTGAAGGATTATATTGAAGCCCGCTGACCAAATTATTCACCGAAAAACTCATGTCGCTGCTTTGAGTTTCTACACCTAATTTTTTAAGCATGTCGGTAAATAACGGATAGTTGTAGTCATTAAATACAATAAAACCACTATCTACCGAAACTTTAGAACCCTCTATATCCAGCTCATGAGTGTCAGTATGACCACCAAAATAGTTATTTTTTTCATATACGGTAACTTGATGTTGTTCTGACAATTTCCATGCAGCATAAAGTCCCGATATACCCGAACCCACAATGGCAATTTTCATAACACTTCCCCATTTTCAATTTTTTCTATCGGTAGATCTTTAATCTTTTTATATTGATAAACCTTCGCTGGTACTGGCTTTAGCCCCCACACCAAACCAAATAAAGACATCAGTTTGAGCACATAAAAGGTGATATCAATCTGCCACCAATAAAAACCTTGACGCACACTACCCGCGTAAAAGTGATGGTTGTTGTGCCATCCCTCACCTAAGGTAATTAAAGAAAGTAAAAAGTTATTACGGCTGTCATCTGGGGTATTAAACTCTCGTGAACCATAACGATGCGCGAGTGAGTTAATACATAAGGTTGCATGCGTTAAGAGAACGGTAGAAATCACAAATCCCCACACCAAAAGCTGTAAACCATTAGTTCCCAGCTCAGGGAAATGTTGCGCAAGCCACGAACCAAAACCATAAATTGCCAAAGCTGTAAAAATCACAATAGGCAAACTAAATCGATCCAGCCAAATCAGCTCAGGATATTTCAACCAGTCTTTAATCACTTTTTTTCGAATAGCAAAATTCTGCTCATTCAAAAACCAGCCTACATGGGAATACCAAAAGCCTGCTTTAGCTGAATGTGGGTCCTGATCAGTGTCGGTAAAGTAATGATGATAACGGTGATGTGCTGCCCACCATAACGGTCCACGCTGTGCACTCATGGTTCCGATCAGTATAAAAATGAACTGGACAATACGTGATGTTTGAAAAGTTTTATGTGAAAGATAGCGGTGAAAAAAAGCAGTAATTGCAAACATGCGAAGACAGTAAAACCCCAGCATGAAGACAACTGCAAACCAAGATACGCCCACCCAAAACACAGCTAAACAAGCGATATGCAATAAAATAAAAGGAATTATTCTTAACCATTGAATTTTCTTTTCAATGACATATTCGCTAGAAGTACCCACTTGCGCATTTTCTGAATCTGACCAGCTATCGATCCAGCGCAGAAAAAATTTAGACATTGATTCTTCCTGATCTAAAGCATTTCTTTTGGTTCTAATTTAGAAAATGCGCAATGAATTTTATGTGAAGTTCATACGATTACGAGATAAATATAAGAATCTACATAACCAGCAACGTCACTATTTAGACTGTGTTGTCTTAACAAGTTTAGAAACATCGTAGCCATAGCTTTTTGCGGTTTGTAGATAAGACTGATATGTCGCTTCATCAATTTGAGGACTACGAGAAAGAATCCATAAATATTTCTGGCTTGGGCCACCCACTAAAGCGACCTGATAATCTTGGTCAACTCTTAAAACCCAATAATCGCCTTTTGTAAAAGGAATCCATCTTAGGCCTGAAGGCAAAAAGCTCACTTTTAATTTACTGTTGCCTTCATTTTGCGAATAGGCCACACCTTCAGATGAAATCATTTTGCCATCTTTGTTAGTACAACTATTTAAAACACCAACGGTTTTGTCTGCGTTAATGGAATAGTTTGCAGTTGTATTGGCTACACAATTACGCTGAAAAAACATAGGTAAATGCGCAATCTCATACCACTTACCTGCGTATTTATTAATATCAATAGAATCAACAGCCACTGGTTTCGTATTTGTGTCAGCAAAGGTACTCAAAGGAAGCGTTAAGCTAACCGCTGCAAGACTGCTGCTGATGACAAGTGACTTAAATAATAATTTCATAACGACCCTCTTCTATTTATTTCATATGTTTAAACATACGCCAGAGGATTGTGAACAAAGTGTGAATTTTAAAAATTAAAGAACATTAATAAGGATTTAATTGTATTTCTTTGGAGCATCTGCAATTGGAAAATCAAGCTCAAAACATACGCCATCGAGCGTGTTATAAACCCGATATAGGCCATGATGTAGATCCATAATTGAAGCAACAATCGATAAACCTAAGCCACCTGTCTGGTTCTCATCACTTCGACTTGAGTGGCATTGGTAAAATCTTTCAAAAAGATGCTCAAGTTGATGGTCAGCAATTGAAATACCACCTGTTACAACAGTCAGGCTGACCCATTGCCTATGCTTAATCATCTTATGTTTAGTGGCGATATAAATAGTTCGCTTGTCACCACCATGTACCAACGCATTTAAAACAAGGTTGTAGACTGCTCTTTGAAATAACTCAGGATCTGCAAATAACCTTTGGGCTTCTAAGTTGAAACTAAAATGACACTCTTGTTCCTCGGCCTGATATTCAAAAATCTGGCATAGCCCGTCTATAACATCTTGGACGTTTATTTCTTGTTTGTTTACAAGAACCATTTTCTGATCGGCTCTTGCTAAAAAAAGCATGCTATCAATCATGCGTTTTAATCTGTGGTAATCATCCAAATGAGACACCAACAAATCTTCATATTGCTCAACTGAGCGTTCGCCAGTTAAAGCAATCTCGGTTTGCCCAATCAGATTATTTAAAGGCGTACGGAACTCATGAGCAATATCCTCAGAAAAACGGTTGAGCTGCGTATAACCCTTTTCAATACGCTCCAGCATGTGATTTATATCTTTTGAAAGCAGCTCAACTTCTAAAGGCGACTTTGATAGGTTTAATCTTTTCTGTAGCTGATTTGCATTAATAGAATGGGTTTGCTTGCGAAGTTGTTGTAGCGACCTTAAACCTAGGTGACACGCTAAAATGCAAAGCACAAAGATTGCAAACACGCCTCCTACCACATATATCAAGAGACTTTCTTGAAAAGGTAAAAGAATATTGATGCGTTCCGACCACTGTTTACCTGCAATGAGCAGATAAGGCTCGTTATTAATTTTTATGGTTTTCCACGCAATTCGCGTTGGATATTCATTGCTAGCTAAGTCTTGGAATTGGAGACTTGTACGCTCTGCAAATTGAGGTAACTGAATATGGAGCGGATTGATATTAATTAAGGTTTTATCTTTATGAATGAGCAGAAACAAATTGTCTTGGTTGCCGAGCATGTTTTGATAAAGCTTAGGCCGCGCAATGATTTGCTCTACATTTTCGCTATCTTGTAGCAAAATTTCCAAGCGATTAATTCTGTCTGCTAAAGCTTTATCTTGCTGCTTTAATAAAATTTGGTTAATACCTAAATAGGTCATAAAGCCGACTGAACATAAAATTAAGGCAGAACAGAGCGTGACCAGTAATGTAATACGGACTTCAAGCGAACGTAGAAATTTAAAGTTCATAAGCTAACCGAAATTTTATAGCCCAAGCCACGGATGGTATGAATAAGCTTTAATTCATACCCTTCATCAATTTTGCTTCGTAAACGGCGTACTGCCACATCAATAAAATTAGTATCGGTATCAAAGTTAATATTCCAGACTTCGGAACCAATTTGTCTGCGCGTCACGATTTGCTCTTTGTTGAGTAACAGGTAACGCAACAAATTAAATTCAGTTTTGCTCAGCTCAATCAGGTTTCCATTACGCCATACTTTATGACTGACCAAGTCCATTTTTAAATCACTAATAGACAGTTCATTTTCTTGCAGATATTGCTGTCTTCTTAATAGGCTTTTAATACGCGCTAATAGTTCAATATAAGAAAAAGGTTTAGCCAAGTAATCATCTGCACCCAACTCCAAACCTTTGACTCTATCCATCACCTGATCTTTTGCCGTTAAGAAAATAACCGGAATTTTGGAGAACTGGCGCAGTACTTGTAATACGCTCCAGCCGTCTATGTCAGGCAACATCACGTCAAGAATAAGCAAGTCATATTGATCTCTCTTTAGCATTTCTAAACCTTGAAGCCCTAAATGAACGCACTCCGCTTGATATCCAGATTCTTTTAATCCTTTGACCAAATAAGTGGCGATTTTGATCTCGTCTTCAATAATAAGGATACGCATTTTGTAGAGACTCTTTTGAAAGATGACAACTTTGTAATGTGATTGTCATGCTTGGAATTATTCAATTTGTTTAAGATTTTCAAAGCGACATAGAGGCAATCATCATGAACAAATTGAACTGGCTGATGCTAACAGCCGCGGTATTGGGTAATAGTACTTTTGCACAGCCCCCTGCTTTGAATCAAGTCTATTCATTAGATCTTAAAACTGCACGAATGCTAGCCGACAGTGCTAAAGAGGCATGCAAAAAACTAAATCAAAACATTGCAGTCGTTATTGTTGACCGTGGTGGTAACACTTTAACTGCTGAACGGCATGAGTTAGTTGGTCCACATAATTTAATCGCTGCCGAGAAAAAGGCCTATACGGCGCTATCTACCAAAACTTCGACCTTGGTTTTAAGCCAAAACAGTAACCAAAACCCCGATGCAAAAAATTTAACCACACTGGCAAATTTACTGTTGTTAGGAGGTGGCATACCTGTTCGTTTTGAGAACCAAGTGATCGGGGCGATTGGCGTTGCGGGTGCTGGTGGTGCTCAAAATGACAATCTATGTGCAAGTAAAGCCATTGAAACCATTTTTCATTCATAAGGATTCATCATGTCTAAATCATTTATTGCCTTATCTTCTTTATTTATTGCTTCGGCTACATTTGCACAGAGTAATCCACTCAGTGTGCATGTTTTAAATTTAGAAACTGGTTTGCCATCTTCTCAGGTTGAAGTGGTTTTAGAAAAAAACACAAATAACCAGTGGGTTAAACTTAACCAACAAGTGACCGACTCAAATGGCCGTATTAGTGCACTCTATCCAGAAAATAAAAAACTAGAGCAAGGTGTTTATAAAGTTACCTTTAAAACTGAAGACTGGTTTAAAAAGAACAAACAACAAACTTTTTTTGCCGAAGTCCCTGTGATTTTTAAAGTGGATGGAAGTGTAAATCACTACCATATTCCGTTACTACTCAGCCCTTATGGTTATTCAACCTATCGAGGCAATTAAAATAAAAAACCCCTTTATCTGTTTTGCACAAATAAAGGGGTTGGTTAAAAGCGAGTCGTTTTACGAACAAACACCATTGCTAATAACCGCTTTTTTGTTTGAATCTAGCGCCACGATCGAAGAAGAAACAATATTAATAATTTGACTCATGGCCTCACTTGAAGCACTTACAATGGCTTCCATTTTTTTAGCTTTTTGATCAATCGGCTGTTTAAAAGCAATTCTACAATTGAGCTGAGCTCCTCTATTAGTGATTACTTTTGCATTAGTTGACTCTAATTGAGTTGGAGGTATCTGACGCTTCACAACCCAAGACACAGCAATATTAATATTGTTGTGATCTATAATATCAAAATGAGAAAAGTCTGTAGAAACGCGATATAACGGTTGATTGTTTCCAGCAAGCCCACTGCTATAACTGTCAATTGCCCCTAGCTTTTGTTGTAAACCTGCCGACAAGGTATCGCGTAATTGCGTACCCATGGTCGATGTCCAACGCTCATTATTTAACACCGTAGACTTACCACTACTGTCTTGTAGCACCAAAGGTGCACGGTCTAATCGGTCTGGAATCCCGACTGGCAATACTTCAATCACCTGCACAGTTGAGCTAGTGACCGGAGTAACTTTAGGGGACATCGTATAATAGTTTGGCGTTGGCGAACTCGAACATGCTGTCATGGCAACTGCCGTTAAAAACAAGCCACTCCCAAGCAGCCATTTGGCTGCTTTAGGAAGTTGAAAAGATAGATGGTTTTTATTTTTCATCATCGGTCTCTGGTGTCTTACCACGAATAATTGATTCAGGGTGTTGTTCAATATAGTCTGACATTAACTGTAAAGAGGCAGCAGCACGGGTCATTTGCTGTAATGCTTTACGTACGTCTTGCTGCAACGGCGCATCGCTCGACAAAATAGACTCAGATGACCTTACAGTTTTACGCACATCATCTAAGGTTGCTTGTAAACCAGGTGCAACTTTACCATCTAACTGCTTAACCAGCTTGTCGGTAGACTCAATGGCTGTGTTCATATTGTTAAGCGTTTTACGTACATCTTGCCCAATTTCAACTAACGGGAATTTCGTTAATTTATCTGCAATTTGAGAAACTTGTGCTTGTAAGCCACTCAGTTCAGTTGGTGTAGTTGGAATTACTACACGACTATCACTTAGGATCTGTAATGTGGCTGGTTTGGCTTTAGGGAACCTGTCTAGCGCAATATAGTTTTGACCCGTTAGAAGGTTTCCGGTTCTCATTTGAGCACGCCATCCATGTTCAACAAAATCTTTAAAAATTTCACTGTTTGGATTAAGCGCCTGACCATTTTCAACACGTGAAGGATAGATGACTGCCTCAACACGCATACGAATCTGTTTATAGTGGTCATAAAACTCGGCATTTATTGATTTAACATTACCAATTTCAATACCCATGAAATCAATTGGTGCACCGACCGTAAGCCCACGCAATGAATGATCAAAATACATAATCACACCACGAGCTTGACCATCCGGTTCTTTTAATGCATCAGATTTTGAGTCCCAAAGATTAAAGCGACTCTGATTCGCTGCCATCGTAGCATGTGAGCCTTCAGGGAATCCAAAAGCAATACCCCCTGCGACAATACTTGCCAGAGATTGAGTATTTAAATTAAAGCCTGAAGCATTTAAGGTCACATCAATCCCACTCGCCTGCCAAAAACGTGCATCGGTGGTTACAAACTTGTCATACGGCGCGCGGATAAACGTTTGTAGTTCAACATTTTTACCGTCATCAGACAATTTATAAGCTGTAATTTGCCCCACATTAATTCGACGATAATAAATCGGAGAACCTATATCTAACGAACCAAGATCATCTGCATTTAAGAAAAATACTTTTCCAGGAACATCTGAAGATATGACTGGCGGCACTTCTAATCCAGTAAATTCAAACTTATCCTCTTCTGATTTCCCCCCATCCACTTCAATATATGAACCTGACAATAAGGTGTCTATTCCTGAAACCCCACTCGTCCCAATACGCGGTCGCACCACCCAAAATCGTGAATCTTTCGCTGCAAAGTTACTCGCACCTTTGCGCAAATCAATTCTGGCAATAACGTGTGAACGGTCATCTGAAAGATCAATCTGCCGGACTACACCAATATCCACCTGTTTATAGCGGACTGTGGTTTTACCAGCGACTAGCCCTTCGGCTGTCCGAAAAGACACATCAATTGTAGGGCCATGAGACAGTAATGCTTTTACAGCTAATGAAAGCGCGATTAAAAGAGCGATTAATGGAATGAGCCAGATTAATAAAGGCTTCCATCGACTTTTCTTTTCTTGGGGTTCTGGCAAATCATTCATGCTATCCAGTTCAACATCTGTATCACGATGATCTGAGTTACCAGTGGTTATTTCATTTTCAGACATACTCATTGTTCTTTTATTGACTGGGATTAATAGAATCATTATTCAACGGCGGATGTTCTGCCTGAATAATTGTTGTTTTTTCAGAAGCAACAGAAGACGGTTTGTTTGTATTCTGAGATGTGTAGAAGTTATCCCAAATAATACGTGGGTCAAAACTTAAAGATGCGAACATGGTTAACACCACAACCGCACCAAAAGCAATCGAACCCGGCCCTGCTAAAATTGTAGCAAGCGATTGAATCTGAATGAGGGCTGTTAAAAGTGCCACCACAAAAACATCAATCATCGACCAGCGTCCGATAAACTCGACAATTCGATATAATTTAACGCATTGCTCGGGTAAAAATTTCCAACCTGCCGATTTCTGTAGATATACCGCAAATAATAAAAAATACAAAATCAGTAGCTTTAACATTGGAATAAAAATACTAGCCATGAAAATGACCACTGAAACCAAATAGTCTCCACTTTGCCAAAAGTAAATTACCCCACTCATGATCGTATCTTGCTGACTACCTAAAAGTGAGTCAGTCACCGTCATTGGAAGTACATTGGCTGGAATATAAAGGATGGTTGCAGCCACTACCAAAGCAAAGGTTCGATTTAAACTTGCTGGTTTGCGTGAATGCAGCACGCTATTACACCGAATACAACGTAATACTTGATGGCTTTTATCTCGTCGTCTTTTTTCATTTTGAGCAGAATTTACGACACCACAGCAATGACACACAATTAATGAGAGATCTTTAGCTCGTGGATATGGCTTAACCCCCAATCCGTGTTGCGAGCTTTTTGCTTGGGTCACATTTTTTATTGTTTTCATGGTAGTGACCTATCAATTTCGTTCCATATATCACTCACCTTTATCGAAGTAATATAGACCAACAATATGCTTAAGACTGCGAATGCCCACAAAGCAATCTCGGGAATCACCAATACCATTCCCACTAACTTTACAAGTGTGACCAAAATTCCGATTAAGAACACCTCAACCATTCCCCACACTCTCATAAAAAAAAGTGTGCGCAATGCCATCACCAAAAACGTTGGCCTTTTCTTCAATATACTCACCGTACCCAACACATAGGTAAGTAATAAAAGATAAGAAAGCGGCACAATAAAAGTAGTGATTAAGATGAGTAAGCCCACGAAAGCCCGATCATAATGAAACATCACCCACACCGCACCAAGTAAGGTGGTTTCAGATGTATTTCCCTGTAATTCAATTTTTACGATAGGAAAGCTATTGGCAATAATAAATACGATTAAGGCAGTTAAAATCAAAGCTAACAATGTTGAAAAAGGTTTGGTGTGCCGATAGAGTTCAGCACCGCAGCATACACAATAAGCTCTTTTTCCATAAGCAAGCGGGGTTCTACGATAGACTGTATCGCACTCCTCACAACCTGCTAATTCATTAAGCCGCATAGTTATACTCTGAAATTTATAATTTTTACTGTGTCAGAACTGCTTGCTACAACGCTTGCATAGAATTCTACTTCTAAGCAATGTGCCAAACTAATCTCATTTCTTCAAGAGAAAATTAAATACGATTTCTTCGATTTACTTTATTAAATTATATAAATAAGAGAAAAGACATAAAAAAGCCCCTTAAATAAGGAGCTTTTCATTTGCCAATTCTTAATTAATCATGGTTAAAAAATAGTTTAACAATATATCTCGATCATCTATCTGATTTTCCCCTAAAAGCTGGACCATAGCGCCATCAATCACAAATAAAAACAGGTGAGCATCTTCAATTGAAGCCGTAACTTTTAGCGTTAAAAGTAGCTTATAAATTTCTTGAATTAGCCAATTTCGATAGTCAATTACGACCTTATAGGCGGTTGGATAAAGCTTTTCAATTTCAAAAATTGCTTTAAATGGCAAATGGTAAAAGCCCTCTAAATCTGCATGTAAATAGAAAATTTTCTTGAGCTTATCGAACAACATGAGTTCACGATATGAATGGATAATTGAAAATACCTCGTCTTTTAATGCATCTTTTTGAAAAGTTAGGCTCATCTCGATGAGCTTTTCTTTAGAGTGAAAATCATTATAAAAAGTGGATTTGGAAATTCTGGCTTCAGCAATAATTCGATCGACACCGACCTTATGAAAGCCATGTTGATTAAATAGGTCTCTTGCTGCGTGGAGCACTCGCAGTGCTCTAAATGAAGATTCTAAATTTGGCATAAACATTCTGCTCAAAGATAATTTTTTGTTGTATATAAAAGAGATAGAAAGGCCGTCACTGTTAAAATGAGCGATAAAAATGAACAACTCAGGTGCACGAAACCGTGCCCGAGCCTATCTCAAGCTTTATTGTTGATATGATTTTTTAGTCGTAACGATCTAAAGGCTAAACCTATAAATGTTTAAACCGTTTTAAAGACCAATTAAGCGGTATGGATAGAGAGAATTTGGTAGAGACCAAAAAATAAGAAGAAATAGTACGCATGAGCGAACTCCTATATGCATAAAATTTCTGCCAATCACTGCTAAATGATGGTGGCAGAACGAAAGGGGGTTAGCAGACTGGGCATATAGAACCAGCACGCACAAGGCGTCCCCCTTCCGTCCTGAACTGCACC